>JBQGFI010000456.1:0-4352 GCA_052040065.1 Marmoricola sp. | reverse complement strand
CCATGAACCTGCCCGAGACCCGTGCCCGCACCGAGGCCGACCAGACCGTCGCGGTCACGATGACCGTCAACGGCAGCGAGGTCGCCATGTCGCTGCCGGCACGGGTCACGCTGTCGGACGCGCTGCGCGACCACCTGGGGCTGACCGGCACCCACGTCGGCTGCGAGCACGGCATCTGCGGCATGTGCACCGTGCTCGTCGACGGCGACGCGGCCCGCGCGTGCCTGCTCTTCGCGGTCCAGCTGGACGGCGCCGAGATCACCACCGTGGAGGGACTGGGTCGCCAGGACGACCTGCACCCCCTGCAGGAGTCCTTCGGCAAGCACCACGGGCTGCAGTGCGGCTTCTGCACCCCCGGCTTCCTGATGAGCTCCTACGACCTGCTCACCCACGAGCCCGAGGTGCGCCGCGAGGACCTGCCCGCCGAGCTGTCGGGCGTGCTGTGCCGGTGCACCGGCTACCGCAACATCATCGACGCCGTCGACGAGGTCGCCGAGGCGCACCGTGACGGTCTGCCCGGCCCCGGCAACTGCGGCCAGCACGCCCTCGTGGGCCGCACCCCTGCCGGTGTCTCGGGCTCGGGGGCGGCCGCCGAGGTCGCTGTGGACGAGGCGGCCTCCGGGCACCCCGACGAGATCACGCTCCCGTCGGGGGAGCCCACCATCGGCATCGAGGTGACCAGCCAGCTCTCCTCGAGCCCCGAGCAGGTCGCCCGCGTCTTCCGCGACGTCCGGCTCCTCGCCCGCTGCCTCCCGGGCGCCGAGCTCACCGACGAGCTCGGCGACGACTGGTACGCCGGCCGGGCCAGGATCGCGCTGGGCCCGGTGCGGCTCTCCTTCCACGGCCTCGCGCAGGTCCTGGAGCAGTCCGACGAGCGGATCCGGATGAACGCCCAGGGCAAGGACACCGGTGGCGGAGGCGCCCAGGCCCGGATCGAGATGGTCGCCGCTTCCCGTGAGGGCGGCGGCACCTCGCTCCAGGCCGACGCCGACGTCTTCCTCACCGGTCGCATCGCCGGCTTCGGACGCTCGCTCGCCGGCGACGTGAGCCGCCGCATGTTCGAGGACTTCGCCCGCGCCGTCGACCGGGCCGCCGCCGGCGAGGAGCCGGACGCGTCGGCACGTCCCCCCGGCGCCCTCAGCCTGCTCTGGTCGACCCTGGCCGACCGGACCCGCGAGCGGGTCCGCCGGGTCCGCGAGGCGCGCCGCGGACGGCGGCCCCGGGGACGACACGGCGCCTGATACGGCCAGCGCTGTCCGGTCGGTGGACGCTGGATCGTGACGTGGTGGGTACGGGGCTCGTTCTCCCCCTCGTACGCCGACCTCGCACGCCACCCCCGACGGAGGCCGCTCGGTGCCGACTCCCGACCTCGCTCTGCACCACGACGTGCGCGCGGTGCTCGCGCTGCCGCGGCAGCGCGGCACGGCCCTGCTCGCGCCCCGGGCCACGGACGTGCTGGAGGGGGCGTACGGCGACGCGCCGCGGGCGCGGCTGGCGGCCCTGCTGTCGGGGAGGAGCCGGCTGCCGTGGCGGCGTCCCGACCCGGTCGCCGCACGCGAGCGGCTCCAGCAGGCGGGGCCCGCCGAGCTCGAGTCGACCCTGCGCGCCCTCGCGGGGCTGCCGCCCAGGTCGCCGTGACCGTCTACCTCGCCTGGACCGACGCCGAGCTGCCGGAGCCGCCGCCTCCCGGGCCGTGGCTCGAGCTGCGGGTGGCCGCGCCCGGCCTCGTGCTCGTCGACAGCGCCGACTCGCTCTCGCGGGTCTACCACGAGCTGAAGTGGGCGCTGCCCGACGGAGCGGCGCTGATCGTGGCCCCGGTGGCGACCGTGCCGAAGCTCAAGGGGCTGCGACCCGGCACGCAGAGCTGGCTGCGGGACCGGCTGCCTCGCCGCTGAGCCGACCGTTCTGCTCTCAGCGGACGGCCCTGCCGTGCGGTGCCGGACGCGCCTAGCCTCGGTGCATGGGTGAGGTCGTCAGGTTGCCGGGCAGACGGGTCAGCGAGCCGCCGCCGCTGTGGCGCGAGCTGGTCGGCGAGGAGCTGCGGCGGGCCCGTGGCGAGCGCGCGGAGCGGCTGGTCGACGTGGCCGAGCGGGCCGGCGTCTCGACGCAGTACCTCTCCGAGCTCGAGCGCGGGCTGAAGGACCCCTCCTCGGAGATCCTGGCCGCGGTGGCCGGCGCCCTCGACCTCACCGTGGTCGAGCTGGGGGCCCGGGTCGCGCGGGGCAGCCTGAGGGCCGCGCCCCCCCGCGGCCCGCTGGCGCTCGCGGCCTAGCTCAGCCGCGCTGCGTGGTGAGCAGCGTGTCGGCCAGCCCGTAGTCGACGGCCGCCTGGCCCGGGAGCACCAGGTCGCGGTCGGTGTCGTCGCGCACCTGCTCCGGCGTCCGGCCGGTGTGGCGGGCCAGGATGCCCTCCAGCAGCGAGCGCACCCGGGCGACCTCCTCGGCCTCCACGATCAGGTCGGGCACCGTGCCGCGGCCCTGGGTGGCGGGCTGGTGCAGCACGACCCGGCTGTGCGGCAGCACCGCCCGGCGTCCGGGCTCGCCCCCGGCGAGCAGCACCGCGGCGGTCCAGGCGGCCTGCCCCACGCAGGTGGTGTGCACCGGCGTCGCGACGAACTGCATCGCGTCGTAGATCGCCAGGCTCGCGGTGATCGAGCCGCCGGGGGAGTTGAGGTAGAGGTCGATCGGGGCGTCGCCGCCCTCGGAGGCCAGGTGCAGCAGCTGCGCGATCACGGCGTTGGCGACGCCGTCGTCGATCTCGGTGCCGAGGTAGACGATCCGGTCGGAGAGCAGCCGGGAGTAGAGGTCGATGGTGCGCTCGCCCCGCGGCGTCTGCTGCACGACGTAGGGGATCGTGTAGCCGCTCACCGGGCCAGCCCCACCGTGCGCGCGCCACGCGGGGTGACGTCGTCGACCGAGGAGATCACCCGGTCGACGAAGCCGTAGTCGCGCGCCTCCTCGGCGGTGAACCACCGGTCGCGGCGCGAGTCGCGCTCGACGACCTCCAGGGGCTGCCCGGTGTGCCCGGCGATCAGCCCGAGCACGGTGTCGCGGGTGTGGCGCAGGTCGTCGGCCTGGATCTCGATGTCGACGGCGCTGCCCCCGATGCCGGCGGAGCCCTGGTGCAGCAGCACCTTGCTGTGCGGCAGCGCGAAGCGCTTGCCGGGGGTGCCGGCCGAGAGCAGGAACTGCCCGGCGCTGGCGGCCATGCCCATCGCGAGGGTGCTCACGTCGTTGGGCAGCAGCCGCATCACGTCGTGGATCGCGTGCATCGCCGGCACCGAGCCGCCGGGGCTGCTGATCCACAGGGCGATGTCGGCGCGCGGGTCCTCGGCGGAGAGCAGCAGCAGCTGCTGCACCAGCCGGTTGCCGTTGCGCTCCTCGAGGGCCTCGCCCAGCACGACGATGCGCTGGTGCATCAGCCGGCGGACGAGCTCGTCGTCGATGCCCGTGGTCGGGGTCGGGGTCGCGGTCTGGGTCATGTGGTCCAGGGTCGGTCGGGTCGCGAGCGGCCACCAGGGCGTGCTGCCAGGAGCGGATCTGCCCCTGGCGGAGCGACCCGGCGCGGTGGCAGTCTCGGAGGATGAAACGGCTGGTGCTCTGCTGCGACGGCACCTGGAGCAGCCCGTGGCAGCGCTCGCCCACCAACGTGGTGCGCTTCTACAACAGCCTCGCGGAGCGGGGTCCGGACGGCGTGCGCCAGGTCGCGTCGTACCGCAAGGGGGTCGGGACGACGCCCTTCGAGCGGCTGCGGGGCGGGATCTTCGGCTACGGGCTCTCCCGCGAGGTGCGCAACGCCTACGCCTGGGTGGTCGAGCACTTCGAGCCCGGTGACGAGATCTGGGCCCTCGGCTTCAGCCGCGGGGCCTTCACCGCGCGCAGCACCGTGGGGCTGATCCGCAAGGCCGGCGTGCTGCGGCGCGAGGAGGCCGGCCGGGTCGACGAGGCCTACGACCTCTACCGGCGTGCCGACGTGCGGCCGAGCGACCCGGCGCCGACCGCCTTCCGCGAGGCGCACTCGCACGAGACCCGGATCCGCTTCGTCGGCGTGTGGGACACCGTGGGGGCTCTCGGCATCCCGGTCTCCCGGGTGCCGCTGCTGCGCCGGATCAACCAGCAGTGGGCCTTCCACGACACCCAGCTCAGCTCCTTCGTCGACGCGGCCTACCACGCGGTCGCGATCGACGAGCGACGCGAGCCCTTCCGCCCGACGCTGTGGGAGGCCCGGGCCACCGAGGCGCCCGGCCAGGTGGTCGAGCAGGTGTGGTTCGCCGGCACCCACAGCGACGTCGGCGGCGGGACGAAGGACGACACCCTGGCCGACCTGACGCTGTGGTGGATGCAGCAGCGCGC
>JBQGFI010000455.1:0-7469 GCA_052040065.1 Marmoricola sp. | reverse complement strand
GGGGGCCCGGGCGGCCCGCCGCCTTCCCGCGTCCGGCCGGTGAGCCGGGCCCCGGGGGCCCGGGCGTCCCGGGGTGGACCGGTCGCTCCGACGTGGAGCGGGTAGAGCTCTACACGCGCGGCAGCCTCTACGCCGTCGCGTGGTTCCTGCTGGCGACGGCCGCGCTGTCGTCAGTGGCGCTGCTCCGCGCCACCGCCACCGCCCTGACGGTCCTGGCCGTGGTGCTGGCCTGCGGCGTCCTGGTCACGATGGTCGTCCGCAGGTCGACGCGGGGCCCCGAGCCCGCGGGCACCGGCAGCCTGCCGTGGCCGCTGCTCGGGGGGCTCGCCGCCATCCACGTCGGACTCGTGGCCTGGGCCACCTCGCTGGCGACGCAGCCCGCCACGACGCTGGCGATGATCGGGGCCGGCAGTCTGGGCTGGGCCGCGGGCTCCGTCGGCGACAGGCGGCTGCGCTGGGCGCTGATCGCCCTCGCCGTCGGGGGGGCCTACGTGGCCACCGGGTCACTCTTCCTGACCGCCTACGTCGTCGGCGTCACCCTCTTCTTCGTCTTCACGGTGGTCAGCTCGCTGTGGCTGCTGCGTGTGATCGTCGAGCTCGACCGCGCCCGCGGCAGCCAGGCGGCGCTGGCCGTGGCCGAGGAGCGGCTCCGCTTCTCCCGCGACGTGCACGACGTGCTCGGCCGGCAGCTGTCGGTGATCGCGTTGCAGTCCGAGCTCGCCGCGACGCTGGCCCGGCGCGGCGACGCGCGCACGGCGGAGAAGATCCTCGAGGTCCGCGCCACCGCGCACGAGGCCCTGCGCGAGGCCCGCGAGCTGGCGCGCGGCTACCGCCCGCTCGACCTGGAGCAGGAGCTCGAGGGCGCCGTGTCGCTGATGCGCTCCGCTGGCATCAGCGCCGACGCCGACCTCAGCGGCCTGCCCGACGCCTGGCACGAGCCCGCGGCACGGGTGGTGCGCGAGGCGGTGACCAACGTGCTCCGGCACTCCGACGCCCGCTCGGTCCGCATCCACTACGCGGAGCGCTCCGTGGTGGTCGTCGACGACGGCGCACCGGGGGGTGCCGCCTCCCCGGACGGCAGCGGACTGGCCGCGCTGCGCGACGACCTGGCGCCGCTCGGGGCACGGCTGCACGCGGGGCCGCTGCCCGGCGGTGGCTTCGAGGTGCGTCTCTCGCTCGCGGGCGACGGCCCAGGCGAGGGGGAGCGGTGACCGAGACCTCCCCGGCGCCGATCCGGGTGCTGCTCGCCGACGACGAGAACCTGATCCGCGGTGCCCTGGCCCAGATGCTCGACCTCGAGGACGACCTCCAGGTCGTCGCGGAGGCCGAGACCGGCGAGCAGGCCGTGGCCGCCGCGCGGGTGCACCGACCGGACGTGGCCGTGCTCGACCTGCAGATGCCGGGCCGCGACGGGCTCGAGGTGGCCGAGCTGCTCCACCGCGAGCAGCCGGGCTGCGCGGTGATGATCGTGACCAGCCACGGCCGGCCGGGCCACCTCAAGCGTGCGCTGGCGGTCGGCGTCCGGGGCTTCCTGCCCAAGACCACCTCGGCCCAGACCCTGGCGAAGGTGGTGCGCACGGTGCACGCCGGGGGCCGCCACGTCGACCCCGAGCTCGCCGCCGAGGCGATCGCCGCCGGCGACTCCCCGCTGACGCCGCGCGAGGCCGACGTGCTGGACGCCGCCAGCGCCGGTGCGCCGGTCGAGTCGGTCGCCGCCCGGGTGCACCTCTCGCCCGGCACGGTGCGCAACTACCTCTCCAGCGCCGCCTCCAAGCTCGGCGCCGCCAACCGGCACGAGGCCGTGGCCACCGCCCGCCGGATGGGCTGGATCTGAGCCACGCCCGGCCGGTTTGCGTCGGCCGTCTCGGCGGCTCCACCATGGCGGCGTGAGCGAGGCACGCGAGGCTTACAAGGTGCTGGACCTGGCGCTGCGGGTGGGGGAGATCCTGCTCTCCTCCGGGGCGGGTGCGGCCGACGTCACGGCCACCATGCTCGCCATCACCGAGCACGCCGGGCTGCGGCAGGCCGACGTCGACGTCACCTTCACCGCACTGCGGATGGGCTACCAGGTCGACCCCGACGAGCCGCCCCTGCTGCTCTCGCGCACGGTGCCGCAGCGCGACCTGGACTACGACGACCTGACGCGCGTGCAGGGGCTGGTCAACGACCTGCTGCGCGACCGCATCGACATCACCGAGGCCCGCAGCCGGATCGCGTGGCTGAACTCCACCGGCCACTACCTGCCGGCCTGGGCGGCGGTCGTCGTCTCGGGCATCGTCGGCGGCTCGGTCTCGGCGCTGCTCGACGGCGACGCGATCGTGGTCGGTGCCGCGACCGTCACCGGCATGGTGATCACGGTGCTGATGCGCTACCTCAACCGCGAGCGGTGGCCGATGTTCTACCAGCAGGCGGCGGGCGGGCTCGTCGCCACGGTGCTGGCCCTGCTGACCGACGCGGGCGGCGAGCGGCTCGGCGTCGACGTGAGCACCTCGCTGATGATCACGGCCAACATCGTGATGCTGCTCGCCGGCATCGGCTTCCTCGGGGCGGTGCAGGACGCCCTCACCGGCTTCTACCTCACCTCCGCCGCCCGCATCATCGAGGCGCTGCTCGCCACCGCCGGCCTGATCGCCGGGGTCTCGGCCGGCCTCGCGCTCGCACCGCCGCTCGGGGTGAGCCTGCTGGGGGTCCGGCCCGGGCGCATCGAGCTGGCCGATCCCCCCGTGGTGCTCCTGGCCGGCATCGTCGCCGCCTGCGCCTTCGCCATCACCTGCTACGCGCCGCTGCGAGCCCTGCCCGCCGTGGCGGCCAGCACGGCCGGCGGGCTGCTGGCCTACCTCGCGGTCTACCAGCCCAGCGACACCCAGCCCTGGGCCGCCGGCGCCGCCGCCGTGGTCATCGGCATGGTCAGCTACGCCGTCGCGGGCCGGGTGCGGGTGCCACCGCTCGTGGTGCTGGTGCCGGCCCTGGTGCCGCTGCTGCCCGGCCTCACGCTCTTCCGCGGGCTCTCCTACATGAGCGACGGCGACACCATGGGCATCCTGCAGCTCTCCGCCGCCGCGGCCACCACGATCGCGCTCTCGGCCGGCGTGATCCTGGGGGAGTACGTCGCCCAACCGCTCAAGCGCAACGTCCGGCGGATCGAGAGCAGGCTCGAGCACCGGCTCGCCGGCCCCCGCCTCATCGGCGTCACCCACCTGCAGCAGCGCCGGGTGCGCGAGCGCTCCTGACCCCCGCGCGCGCCGTCCCGCCGGGGTGGTCGCGACCACGTGACGACCGTCTCGTGAGGCAGAACACCCCCGTGAAACTTGAGGATTCACCCCGATCTCGGCACGGTTGAGACTTCGAGCCGAGCCCGGTCCGGGCTGCTCCGGTCCTCACGGACCCCGCGCCTCACGCAGTGCGCTCTCACTTCACTCGTCGTCTACCCGACCAGAGGAACTGACGTGTCACTGTCCCTTGTCCGACCCACCACGCCACGCATCGGCCGTGTCGGCACCCGCGAGGACGTCCTCGCGGCCGCACCACGGATGTCGCTGCGCCGCGAGATCGTCGCGGTGATCGTCCCCGCCTGGGCCGAGCCCGGCCACGACATGACGGCGTACGCCCGCGCCCCGCGCGACGTCGCCGCCGAGGCCGCCGAGGCAATCACCCGCCACCTCGGCCCCGACGAGGTCGTCGCGGTCACCGACGACGGCCGGCTGCTCCTGCGGCTGCAGCACGAGGACCGCGGCGCGCGTCCGGTGCGGCTGCAGCAGGTCGCCTACCACACCGTCGAGGCCTTCGACCGGCTCGGCTTCCACGCCGGCGTGCTCGACCTCGGCGTCGGCTGGGCCGCGCTGAAGCGCAAGCGCGACCCCGAGACCTCCCTGGAGCTCGCCGACGGCGCCGCCCGCGAGTCGGTGCGCCAGCGCGACCTGCAGCCGCTGGGCTTCCACGGGAAGTCCTCGAGCCGCCGCAACACCCGGTGGTCCTTCTCGCGCCAGGTGGTGTGGGCGACCCTCGGGAGCCTGCTGCTGCCCTTCGTCGCGATGGTGCTGCTCCACCAGGTCGGCCTCGACGTCTCGTCGTGGCTCTACTGGGGGCTGGTCACCGCCTTCGGCACCACCGCCGCGCTGATCTGGGCCGAGGGGTTCCGCGCCCTGGAGCCGCCTGCCCTGCCCGAGCCGCCCTCGCGCCCCGCCCCCCGCGCCTCGGCCGTGATCGCGGCGTACCTGCCCAACGAGTGCGACACCATCGAGGAGACCCTGCAGGTCTTCCTCGACCAGCGCTACTCCGGCGGGCTGCAGGTCGTGCTGGCCTACAACACCCCGACGCCGCTGCCGGTCGAGGAGCGACTGCGCCTGCTCGCGCAGGAGCACGACGACCTCGTCGTCATCAACGTCGAGGACTCCACCTCCAAGGCGCAGAACGTCAACGCCGCGCTGCGCGTCGCGGAGGGCGAGATCATCGGCATCTTCGACGCCGACCACCACCCGATGCCGGGCTCCTTCGAGCGTGCCTGGCGCTGGCTGGCCGACCACGCCGACGTGGTCCAGGGCCACTGCGTGGTGCGCACCGGCGACCAGAACTGGCTGACCCGGCTCGTCGCCGTCGAGTTCGAGCAGATCTACGCCGTGTGCCACCCCGGCCGCGCCGCGCTGCACGGCTTCGGCGTCTTCGGCGGCTCCAACGGCTACTGGCGTGCCGAGGCGCTCGAGCAGGTCCGCCTGCGCGGCTCCTTCCTCACCGAGGACATCGAGGCCTCGATGCGGGTCCTGCAGGCCGGCGGCACCATCGTCAACGACCCGGGCCTGCTCAGCCGTGAGCTCGCGCCCGACAACCTGCGCTCGCTGTGGAGCCAGCGGATGCGCTGGTCGCAGGGCTGGTTCCAGGTCTCGCTGCGGCACCTGCTGCCCGTGCTGCGCTCCCCGCAGGTCTCGCTGCGGCAGAAGCTGGGCGCGTCGTACCTGCTCGGCTTCCGGGAGCTCTACGCCTGGCTCGCCGTGCTGGCCTGGCCGCTGCTCGGCTTCCTGGCCTGGCGCGACGGCGGCATCGACATGACCTCGCCGGTCTTCGCCCTGGCCACGCTCTTCATCCTGGCCTCCGGTCCGCTGCAGACCGCCTTCGCCTACCGCCTGGCCGTGCCGGAGGTACGCCGCCACAAGCGGTGGTTCGTGCAGGCGGCCGTGCTCAACCTCTTCTTCTACACCGAGTGGAAGAACCTGATCGTCCGGATGGCGCACCTCAAGCAGCTGCGCGGTGAGCACCAGTGGGTGGTCACGCCGCGCAACGCCGGTGCCAGCTCCAGCCCCGACCGCACCCCCGACGCCGAGGAGGCCGCATGACGACCGCACCCCTCACCCCGACCTCGTCGGCGACCTCGTCGGCGACCACCCCGGCGGGCTCGGGCCGCACGGTCTACCCGCTCTCCTGGCTGCGTGGTCTCGCCGCGCTGTCCGTGGTGACCTTCCACGCCTACCAGCACCAGCGCACCGAGCCCACCTGGGAGTGGCCCTGGTCGGGCGTGGCGCACCAGGCCATGCTCGGCACCGCGCTCTTCGTCGAGATGTTCTTCGTGCTCTCCGGCTTCGTGCTGTGGCTGCCCGTCGCCAAGGCGGCGCTGCGCGGTGACACCGAGCGGCCCGGCTGGGTGCTGCTCTTCCGCCGCGTCGCGCGGCTGCTGCCGCTCTACCTGACGGTGGTGCTGGTGGTCTGGGCGCTCACCAACCCCTCCCTGCCGGGCCACTGGCAGGACCTGGTGATGCACCTGACCTTCACCCACGTCTACAGCGACGACTACATCTTCTGGACGGCCGGCCCGGCCTGGTCGCTGGCCGTGGAGTTCCACTTCTACGCCCTGATGGCCCTCACGGTGCCGCTGGTGCAGCGCGCCGTACGCCGCTGGGAGGGCGACCGGGCCCGCCTGGCCGCGGTGCTCTCGCTGCCCGTGGCGCTGACCGTGGGTGGACTGGGCTACCTGGTCTGGATGACGACCAGCGGCGTGGCCACCGACAACTGGTCGGTGCTCTTCTCCCCGATGTCGCGCGCCGCGTGCTTCGGCGTCGGCACCGGGCTCGCCGTGCTGGTCGCGACCGGCGTCCGCCTGGGGAGCCGCGCCCGCGGTGCCCTGGCCGTCACGGGCGTGCTGGCCCTGGTCGCCCTGGTGCTCACCCGGCCGCACGACACCATCCTCACCGAGTGGTGGAACCCGGCGTACGCCCTCGCGGTCGCGGTCGCCCTGTCCGGGATCGTGCTCCACGACGGACCGTGGCCCCGGTCGCTCGACCTGCCCCGGCTCACCTGGGTCGGTGGCTTCGGCTACGGCGTCTACCTGATCCACGAGCCGGTGATGCGGCTGCTCGGCCACTGGGGCGTGCTGCCCGAGCCGCGCCCGGGCCTGTGGTTCGTGGTCACGGCCGTCCTCGTGGCCGTCCCGACCGTGGCGCTGGCCTGGCTGTCGTCGAAGACCGTCGAGCAGGCCGGGGTCCGGCTGATGGGCACCCTGCAGCGGGACGGCTCGCCGCGCGACTACTACGCGCACCTCGACGAGGTCGAGACCGACCGGCGGCCCGACGCGGAGCCCGTCGCGGCGCGCTGAGCGAGCCTCAGCAGGGGCCTCCGCCGAGCCGGCGGAGGCCCTCGCTGTCTCCGGGGCCGAAGTCGCGCTGGTCGGTGGTGACGGCGTGCATCAGCTCGTCGGTGTCGTCGACGTGGTCGAGGCCGACGAGGTGTCCCAGCTCGTGGAGCGTGATCGCGGCCGACACCTCGGCGCCGTCGCGGCGCGAGGCGAGGTCGCGGAAGCTGTCGACGTCGAGCGTGACCTGGCCGGTCAGGTAGCGGCGCACGCCGCCCTCGGCCACGACGACGCTCCCGGCGATGCCGGCCACCTGGCCCTGCAGCTGCGGCACCTCCGTGGCGTCGGCGAAGGAGACGAGCACCGGCCGCGGGTCGGCGAGCTCGTCCTCGGGCACGGTGAACTCGCCCCGCTCCCACTCCGGGCGGCGGTCGGACGGGCCGGCGTACTCCAGGGTCAGGCCGGTGGCCTCGCTGATGCGGTCCATGCCGTCGAGCACCATGCGCAGCGCGGACTCCGGCTCGGGGGCGCCGCGCACGTTGACCTCGACGGCGATCGGCTCGCAGCTGCTGTAGGTCACCGGCTCCTCGGAGCCGCGCTGCACGGCCGCGAAGCGGTAGGTGCCGCCGTCGTCGGTGCGCATCACCGGGGTGTCCGCGGTGCCGCCGGCGTCCGCGGGCGGCGGCTGGCCGACCTGCTCGCCGAGCGGGGTGCGCAGCACCGGAGGCAGCAGACCGGGCACGAAGAGCGCCAGCCCGGCCACCACCCCGACGGTGAGCACCGTGACCAGCAGGTTGCGCAGGCCTCCGGCCCCCCGCTCGTCGCGGGCGCAGCGGTGGCGGCCGCGCCCGCCCGAGGGCCCCGTCGAGGTCACCGCCTCATCGTCCCACCCGCCCGATGAGCCCGCCGCGGG
>JBQGFI010000454.1:0-4628 GCA_052040065.1 Marmoricola sp. | reverse complement strand
GGGTGCGCGACCCCCTCGAGGACGTGGTCGAGCAGCCGCCACAGCTCGGGCACGGGACGGGCCTCCTCGAGCGAGGCGACCAGCGCGCGGTCGCCCTCCTGCGAGGCCTCGAAGATCGCGACCATCACCGAGCGCTTGTCGCCGAAGTAGTGGAAGAGGGTGCCCGAGCCGACGCCGGCAGCCAGGCGGATCGCCTCGGTCGACGCCCCGTCGTAGCCGCGCTCGGCGAAGACCCCGGCGGCGGCGTCGCGGATCGCCGCGCGCCGGGCCGCGTGCTTGGCCGGGTCGACCGTGCGCGGCATCAGTCCTCCTCGCCCGCGGACGGGCGCGACGACGTCGCGGCGCGGGCCGCCTCGTCCTCGCGGCGGCGGCGCTCGCGGCGGCGTACCTCGCCCACGGCGACCGCGACGGCGACCGCGAGGCCGACGGCGTACCTGACCCAGGGCTCGTCGGGCACCCACCCGAGCAGCAGGTCGAGCACGCGGGTGAGGGTGTCGCCCACCCAGGTCCACAGGGCGGTCCACCAGGCGGGGGCGTCGGGCCAGGGGATGCTCGGCAGGTCCGGGAGCGCGGGCAGGTCGGGGAGCCAGCCGAAGGAGATCCACCCGGTGAGCAGGCGGATCGCGACGTTGACGCCCAGCAGCGCGACCAGGGTGCCGGCGGCCCATCCGGCGACGTGCCGTGCCGCCCACAGCCGCGGGTGTGCCTCGCCCCAGGCGTGGAGCCGGGCGGCGCGGGTGCCGGGGGGAGGGGCGTAGGGGATCCGGCGCCGGTGCTCCTCGGCGTGGCCCGGCTCGACGAGGGCGACACCGGCGAGGCGCCCCCGCCACCACCACGACACCTTCGTGTGGTGCGACGTCCCGCGGCCCAGGCGGACGTCGCCGATCTCGTCGGCCTGCGCCTGGTCGACCTCGGTGCCGTCGACGAGCAGCCGGGCGCGGTTGGGCTTCCTGCCGGGCTCGACCCAGGTCTCGACCGTCAGGTCGTGTCCCCGGTCGCGGAGCGTGTACGTCGCCACGGGCCCAATCCTAGAGTGATCACTCTAGAAATGTCACGTGACCGAAACCTGCGACTGCTGGGGTGGGCTCCCGCCCGCACCCCCTCGGAGGTCCCGCCATGCACCCGTCGCCGCCCACCCCCCTCGCGTCCGCCCTGCTCGGCCGCCGCTCGCTGCTCGGCGCCGCCGCGGCCGGGACGACGCTGGGAGCCGTGGGCGCCCCCGCGCCCGTCTCCGCCCGTGGCCGCGCGCGGCTCGGACCCGTGCTGCAGCCGGGGGTCGGCCGCACCCGGGGCCGCTACCTGCGGGCGCGTCCCGAGGAGGTGCTGTGGGGCCGCCTGCCCAACCGCCTCACCGCGCCGGTCGCGGTCGTGCGCTCCGGCGACGTCGTCACGCTCGACACCATCTCCCACGAGGGACTGCTCGAGGACCAGGGCCAGGACCCGGTCGGCTTCTTCGAGCAGTACGGCGTGCCCCGGCGCCAGGTGCTCGACGACGCGATCGCGGTGGCGCGGCGCACCCCGCACGACGGCCCCGGGCCGCACGTGGTCACCGGGCCGGTCGCCGTGCGCGGCGCCGAGCCTGGCGACGTGCTGCGCATCGAGGTGCTCGACCTGCCGCTGCGGGTGCCGTACGGCGTGATCAGCAACCGGCACGGGAAGGGAGCGCTGCCGGGCGAGTACCCCGAGCGGTTCGTCGCCGACCCGGCCAACGCGGCGTACGTCAACGAGGGCGGCAACATCAGCGTCTTCGCCTCGGTCGAGCGGTCACGGCGGGGGCTGCGCGGCCGGCTGCCCGGCGACGTCCCCGTCGGCTTCGACCTGCGGCCCTTCATGGGCCTGATGGGCGTGGCCCGCGACACCCGCGCGGTGGTCGACTCGGTGCCGCCGACCGACGCCGGCGGCAACATCGACATCAACGAGCTCGGCGTCGGGTCGACGCTCTACCTGCCCGTCCAGGTGCCGGGCGCGATGTTCTTCGCCGGCGACCCGCACATGGTGCAGGGCGACGGCGAGGTGGCGCTGACCGCGATGGAGGGCTCGCTGCGGCCCACCTTCCGGCTCACGGTGCTCAAGCCGGGCAGCCGCAAGGTCCCGCGGCAGGCCTTCGACCACCCCTTCGCCGAGACCCCCGACCACTGGCTGCCCATCGGGCTCTCCGACCCCGACGGTCCCGAGGGCGGCGGCAACGAGACCGACCTCGACGTCGCCATGCGCGACGCCGTCCGCCAGGCCCTGGCGTTCCTCACCGAGGAGATCGGGATGGCCGGCCCGGTCGCCTACGCTTACCTCTCCGCGGCGACCGACTTCGAGGTCTCGCAGGTGGTCGACCGCACCACCGGCATCCACGCCCTGATCAGGAAGTCCGACTTCGGGCGCTGAGGCCGTGGCTCCCGCATGCTGACCCGGCGCGCGCGCCCGCACGCGCCGGGTCGGCGTCAGCCGGACGCCCCGCCGGTGAAGTTCCAGGAGCCCAGGTGCAGCGCCGGGCAGGAGAAGCGGGGCGAGCTGGCCGAGTAGGTGTCGCCGGGCACGGGGGTCGCCGTCCGTCCGACGCCACGGACCTGGCCGGGCGCCAGGGCGTCGACGTAGGACTGGGTGAAGCGGAAGTTGCTCACCGGACGCGTGATCACGCCGTCCTCGACCAGCCAGGTGCCGTTGCGGGTCAGGCCGGTGAAGGAGACCGAGCGCGGGTCGAGCATCCGGGTGTACCAGAAGTCGGTCACCAGGATGCCGCGCTCGACCCCGGCGACCAGGGCCGTCACCGAGGAGTCGGCGGCCGGGCCCTCGACCTCGTCGGCCACCTCGTCGTCGCCGGAGGGACGCAGCGCGAGGTGGAGCGGCGTGGGTCCCCAGCTGAAGCCGCCGTGGGCGGAGTGCCCGGTGCTCTCGCCGCCCAGGGCCGCGGCCGTGCGCCGGTCGGTCGCGATACCGACCGAGCGGCCCGCCTCCACCAGCGGCAGCAGCCGGGCGGGGGTGCCCTCGTCGTCGTAGGTGCGCCCGACCTCGAGCGGGTCGTCGACCAGCGTGAGCGCCGGGTCCAGCTGCTGCTCGCCGAGCCGCACGAAGGAGCGGCCCTCCTCCACGGCCCGACCGCCATAGCCGTGGGCGGCGAGGTTGCCGAGCAGGTCGAGGACGGCGCCGGGCTCGAGCACGACCTCGTAGGCGCCGGCGGGCAGCTCCTCGGCCCCGGCCATCGCGCGCGCCTTCGCGGCGGCGCGGGCGCCGAGCACCTCGCCGTCGAGCCCGCTGATCGTCAGCGGGGCCAGGCGGGCCAGGCCGTCCCAGCGGGTGCCGTCGGCCTCGTGCCGGGCGATGCCGGAGAGGCCGCACTCGGTGGCCTCGCCGACGACGGCGCGACCGTTGGAGGAGGCGAGGCCCCCGGTCCAGTGGACCGTGCGCACGTAGCCGGCGGTCTCGAGGCCGCCCGCCCCCTCGACGAAGCCGCGCACCACCTCCGCGCGGTCGCGCGGCGTCGCACCCGCGGTCGCGAGGTCGACCTCCGTGCTGCGCGGGCGCGGGGCGTCGGCCGGGGTGAGGCCGGGCCAGGTCGGGTCGAGCGGCGCGTGCGCCACGGCGTCGCGCACCCGCTCCACCAGCCCCGCCACGTCCTCGGACGTCGCGACGGTGGTCGTGCCCGTCGCCGTGCGGCCCTCGTGGTGCACCACCAGCCGCGCGGTGGTGGTGTCCTCCGCGACGTTCTGGTGGATGACCGAGGTGGCGAAGCGGGTCAGGGAGAGCCGGTCGCGGTCGACCTGCACGGTGACCTCGGCACCGGGCAGCACGTCGAGGACGCGCTGCACGACCTCCTCGGGCAGCTGTCGCTGGTCGCTCATCGTGCCCTCACCCCCACCCGGACGTCGCGGAACCGGGCGGGCGCGGCGGGGTGCCCCGTGTGCCCGGTCTGCCCCGGCTGGCCCTTGCCGCAGTTGGGGGTGCCCCAGGCGACCGACTCGTGCGAGAGCATGTCGAGGGAGGACCAGAACTGGGGCCCGATGCCGGTGTAGGTGGGGTTGCGCAACAGCCGCCCGAGCCTGCCGCCCTTGATCTCGTAGCCGACCTCGGTGCCGAACTGGAAGTTCAGCCGCTTGTCGTCGATCGACCACGACCGGTTGCTCTCCATGTAGATCCCGTCGTCGGTGCTGGCGATGATCTCCTCGAAGCTGTGCGGCCCGGGCTCGAGCCCGACGTTGGTCATCCGGACCATCGGCAGCCGTGACCAGCCGTCGGCGCGCACGCTGCCGGCGTAGTCGAGCCCGGCGGCGGCCGCGGAGTCGCGGCCGGCCAGCACGCCCACCCAGACCCCCTCGCGCACGGCGTCGCGGGCGACCGCCGGGGTGCCCTCGTCGTCGTAGCCGAAGCTGCCGAGCGCCCCGGGGATGGTGGGGTCGATCGTGATGTTCATCAGCTCGGAGCCGTACTGCAGGCTGCCCAGCCGCGAGAGGTCGAGCCAGGAGGTGCCGGCGTACGCCGCCTCCCAGCCGAGGATGCGGTCGAGCTCGATGGCGTGGCCGACCGACTCGTGGATCTGCAGCGCCAGCTGCTCGGAGCCCAGCACCAGGTCGGTGCGGCCCGACGGGCACTCGGGCGCGGTCAGCAGCTCGCGGGCCTCGGAGCCGACGCGCGGGGCG
>JBQGFI010000453.1:0-4841 GCA_052040065.1 Marmoricola sp. | reverse complement strand
AGCCGAAGGCCCACCCGCGGGAGGAGACCGCGTCGCGCTCGTCCTCGGTCGAGATGTCGACCAGGATCGCGTAGTAGCTCACCATCGCGCAGCCGGCGAGCACGCTGCTGAGGACCACCGCGACCGCCCCGAGCTGCCAGTTGTCGCCCTCCATGAAGAACAGCAGCGAGGCGAAGCCGGCGCCGGTCCAGGCGAAGGTGGCCATGTGCACCTTCTTGCGGGCGGAGCGGTCGACCCAGGCGCCCACGAGCGGGAGCACGAGGGCCCCGGCGATCGTGGCGAAGCTGGTCAGGTAGCTGGGCAGCGAGCCGGCGGCCAGGTCGAGGCCCAGCAGGCTGACGGTGCGGTTGCAGGCCTCGTCGGGATCGGGGCAGCCGGCCGCGCGCCCCGCGACGGTGATCATGTACGGCCCGAAGAGCACGCTGAGCACGGTCGTGTAGTACGCCGAGTTGGCCCAGTCGTACCAGTTCCAGGCCCGCTGCTGGGTGCGGCGCTCGGCAGGCGTGAGGTCACGCGCCTCGACGGGAAGCTCGATGCTCACGGGCACATCACGGCGCTCGTCACGGGGCACATCACTCGGACCTCCACAGTCCTCGGGCGACCAGGACCTCCTTGAGGAGGTCGGTCCGGTCGGTGATCAGGCCGTCGACCCCGAGGTCGAGCAGCTCCACCATCTCGTGCGGCTCGTCGACCGTCCAGACGTGGACGTGCGCGCCGGCCGCGTGGGCCCGGCGGAGCAGCTCGGCGGTCACGACGGGCACCGGTCCCCGCCGCCTCGGCACCTGCAGGGCGGCGACCCGGCCGCGGGTCGCGAGCCGCACGGCGCGACCGGACGGCGACCCGAGGAAGAGGGCGACCTCGACCGGCGACGCCGACGTCGCGACCAGCCCCCGGGTGGCGCGGCGGAAGGCGTCGAGGCGGCGCTGGGAGAAGGAGCCGACGCACACCCGGTCGTGGCTGCGGGTGCGGTCGAGCAGCGCCGCGAGGGGGGCGACGGCGCCGGGGGACTTCAGGTCGATGTTGAAGCGGGCCTCGGGCAGCTCCTCGAGCAGCTCCTCCATCCGGGGCACGGCGTGCTCCCCGCCGATGCGCACGGCGTCGGCCTCGCTGGCACTCAGCAGCGAGAGCGGACCGGCGTGGTCGGTGACCCGGTCGAGGCGGGCGTCGTGGAAGGCGAGCACGGCGCCGTCGCGCGTCGCGTGCACGTCGGTCTCGAGGTAGCGGTAGCCCAGCCCGAAGGCGTGCCGGAAGGCGTGCAGCGTGTTCTCCGCGCCCAGCAGGTCGGGGTGCAGCGCCCCGCCGCGGTGCGCCATCGCGAGCACGCCGCCGCGTGCGGGCGCCGTCCCGCGCGGGTGCTCGTGCACCGCGTCGAGGTAGGCGTATCCCGTCGTCGGGGTGCCCACGTCTCTCACCTCGGCAGTATCCACAGCCATGCCACGATCCTGCTGCGCGAACCGCCGCTCGGCATCCGCGTTGCTACTCAGGTCGTCGGTCGGTGGGGGAGTACGGTGCGGGCATGGCCACCCTCACCTGCCCCGCCTGCCAGGGAGAGATGTCCACCCGCAGCCTGGACCGCGTGACGGTGCGTCAGTGCGGCGACTGCGAGGGCATCTTCCTCGAGCGCGCCCAGCTCGGCAGCCTCGTCGAGGCCGAGACCGACTGGCACACCTTCCGCTCCACCGACACCGCGCGGCTGCCGCGCATCACCCCCGACATGCCGGCGCCCAAGCCGCGTCCCCGCTCCTACGTCGAGTCGCTCTTCCAGGGCTGAAGCCCCGCCCCCTGCATCGCCTCGGCGAGCCGGGTGAGCGCCACGGGTCCGACACCGTGCAGCGCCGCGACCTCCGACGGTGTGCGCCCGGCGACCAGCTCCAGCGTCACGAGCCCCTCGGCGCGCAGCGCCGCGGTCGCCGGGGCCCCGATCTCGCGTGGCAGCGGCGTGCCCTCCGCCCGCGGCGGACGTCGTCGCGCCCGGCCCCCGGACGCCCGTCGCGCCGCGTCGACGACCGCCTCGCCCCGCGGCGAGAGCCGGTAGCCGATGGCGAGCGATTCCGTCAGCCCCAGCTCCTTGAGCTTGCGCACGTCGCGCTTGAAGGGGGCGGTCTCCCTGCCGAGCATCGCCGCCAGCTCGGGGGCCCGGCGCTCGGGGTGACGGTCGACCAGGGCGAGCGTCTCGGCGGTCCAGGGGCCCGAGGAGGACGCCCGGTCGAGTCGCTCGAGCCGCCGCCGGATCTCGACCAGGTCCTCGGCGGTCGGCGCCTGCTCGCGCAGCACGGTGCGGGGATCGGGTCCGGCGTAGCGCAGGCCCACCCGCCAGGCCGGCCGGTCGGCCCGGGCCTCCAGGGCCCGGCGCAGCTCCTGTGCGGACGGCGCCCCGGCCCTGGCCGCCTCGTCCTCCGTGATCGCCCCGGGATCGACCTCCTCGACCGCCGTCACCTCGAGCAGCCCCACCGCCGTGCGCAACCGGGTGCCCACCAGGACCCGTGGCCGGTCCCACCGGCGGAAGGCCAGGTCGACCTCACCGGCCCGGATGGCCGCGAGCTCGGCGGGACGGATCATCACGGCGGCGGCTCCCTCCTGGCTGCGACTTGCCGGTGTGCGGCAGGCTAGCGGCATGGCGGCGCTGCTGGGGCGGGTGCGGAGCGACCTCGAGCTGGGGCGCCGACTGGCGGTGCTCCGGGCCGGCACGCTCGCCCTGGCGGTGGCGGGCGACCCGGTGGCCCGGCTCTTCCAGGCGCCCTGGCGCTACGACCCCTACGAGACCTACGCCGCGGTGCGCGACCGGGGGCCGCTGGTGTGGAGCCGGTCGGGGACCTGGGTGAGCGGTGACTTCGCGACGTGTACCGCGGTGCTGCGGGACCGCCGCTTCGGCGTGCGGCTCGCGAGCGGGCAGCAGCCCTTCGACGTCACCGGCGGCCCGGTCGACGCCCACGCGGAGACCAACACCCTGGACCTGTCGCTGCTCGGGTTGGACCCGCCCGACCACACCCGGCTGCGTCGGCTGGCCACGCCCGCCTTCTCCGCACGGCGGGTGGAGGCGATGCGGCCCACGGTGGAGGCCACCACCGCCCGGCTGCTCGACGGGCTCGACCTGAGCCGCCCGACCGACCTGATGGACGCCTTCGCCAGCCCGCTGCCGATCGCCGTCATCAGCGACCTGATGGCCATCCCCAGCGAGGAGCAGCACCGCTTCGCGGCGTGGGGACGCACGCTGGGGGCCTCGCTCGACGGCGTCTCCTCGGTGCGTCACCTGCACCGCCTGCTGCGCGCCCAGTCCGACCTGCAGGAGCTCTTCGACCGGCTGCTCGCCGAGCGCCGGCGAGACCCGGGGGAGGACCTGCTGAGCCGGCTGGTCACGGTCGAGGAGGAGACCACCGCCGAGGAGGTGGTCTCGCTGGCGCAGCTGCTGCTCCTGGCGGGCTTCGAGACCACCACCAACCTCATCGGCAACGCGCTGCGCGCCCTCTTCGCCCACCCCGCCCAGCTCGACGCCGTGCGCGGCGACCCCGCGGGCCTGGCCCCGGGACTCGTGGCCGAGACGCTGCGCTACGACGCCCCCGTGCAGCTCACGGGCCGGGTGGCCCACGAGCCGGTCGAGCTGGCCGGCCGCCGGGTGCGCCGCGACCAGGTGGTGCTGGTCCTCCTCGGCGCCGCCGGCCGGGACCCGGCCCGCCACGCCCGACCCGACGTCTTCGACGTCACGCGCGAGGACGCCGAGTCCCTCGCCTTCTCCGGCGGCGCGCACTACTGCGTGGGAGCCCCGCTGGCCCGGCTCGAGGGGGAGGTCGCGCTGCGCAGCCTGCTCGAGCGGTGGCCCGGCCTGCGCGCCGCGGGGCGTCCGGTGCCGCGCAGCACCACCGTCATCCGCGGGCTGCAGCGGCTGTCCGTGCAGGGCTGAGCCGCCCGGACGGGCCCCGGGACGAGTTCGGCCCCGGACGCGCGAGCGCCCGGGGCCGTCGTCGCCGCGTCGGTCAGAGGTTGGCCGGACGGAGCACCCGGTTGACCGCGTGGGCGATCTGGCGGTTGCCCTTGTTGAGGTCGAAGGCCACGATGCGGCCGTTGCGGTCGTCGGGGTCGAGGTCGAGCAGCCGGACGTAGCGGCGTCCGCGCTCGTAGACGTCGACGGTCACTGCGGAGCCGGCCGCGGTCGTCAGGCTGGCGCCGTCGGAGCGGAGCGCCTGACGGCGGGTGATGGTGGCGCCGGGCACGACGTGGTAGAGCAGCACGCCCTCGATCGTGTCGACGCCGAGGGTGCGAACCAGCAGACCGAAGAGGCGTCGCTCGCTGCGCACCACGTCACCGGTCAGGTCCTGGTAGAGGCGGCGGAAGGCACGGTCCGTCGGCACGAAGGCGGTCAGGCGCGTCCGGCCCTGGGCGAGCACCCCGACGGCGCTGTCCGGCTTGGCCTTCAGCACCGCGCGCACGGCCTCGGTGGTGATGTCGAAGTCGTCCCAGCTGCGGTCGAAGTGGTTGCGGTCCGAGGTCAAGACGGTGACCAGGCTCCGGGTCCCCTCCTTGGGCGCCGCCTGGGCGGGCACGGTGGTGAGCGGCAACGCCAGCGCGAGCGTGGCCACGACGAGTGAGGTGAGCTTCCTCATGGTGGTGGTTCCTTCCGGGGGTGCAGGCACCTCTGCTTGGGCCTGCGACGGCTGCCGGCCCGGCCACCGCCGTTCGACGTACCAGCCCGACGTGCTGAGGTGCCCGCCCAGGAGCGGCGCTAACGCCCGAGCGCGGGTCGGGTGGTCGAGGAAGGCGCGCAGCGCCTGTCTCGAGACCCGGTGAGGTGGGTGGCGTGCGGGGGTCTCGAGACGGTTGCTGCGCAACCTCCTCGACCACCCGGC
>JBQGFI010000452.1:0-1570 GCA_052040065.1 Marmoricola sp. | reverse complement strand
TCACGTGGTGCCGAGGATGGCGGACCGCGCGCTGCGCAGCCACGAGATCGGTGCGCTGCGGGAGGTGGCGTGCGCACCGCTGCGGGGGGCGCTCGTCGAGATCGGCTTCGGGAGTGGCCTCAACGTCCGCTGGTACCCGGCGGGGGTCACCTCGGTCGCCGCCGTGGAGCCCTCCGACGTGGGCTGGAGCCTCTCGGCGCCGCGGCGTGACCGCACCGGCGTCCCGATCCGTCGCCGCGGGCTGGACGGTCAGCACCTCGACGAACGCGACGCGTCGTACGACGCCGCGCTGGTCACCTTCTCGCTCTGCACCATCCCCGACCCGGCGCTGGCCCTCACCGAGCTGCGGCGGGTGCTGCGCCCCGGCGGCGTCCTCGGCGTGCTCGAGCACGGGCTCTCCCCCGACGCGCCGGTCGCTCGGTGGCAGCGGCGGCTCGACCCCCTGCAGCGCCGCGTGGCGGGAGGATGCCACCTCAGCCGCGACGTGACGGGCCTGGTGGAGGCCGCCGGGTTCGTCGTCGACCACCTCGAGAGCTCCTACCTCGACGGCCCGGCCCTCTCCCGCCCGTGGGGATACGGCTATCTGATCCACGCCCACTCACCCGGCGCCTGACGCTGCCGATTGGTCACCAACGGCGAAATCAGGCCCCCATCTGCGTCGTTGGTGACCAATCGGCGCCGCGGCCAGCCCGCCGCCACACTCGCTCAGCGTCGGGAGACCGAGCCGCCGCGGGACTGGGCCGCGTGGGCGACGTTGATCCCCACGAGCCCGCCCCAGCCGATCAGCAGCGCGATCAGGCCGCTCGCACCGGCGCCGTCCTCGCCACCGGCGATCGCCAGGGTGATCGCGCTGACCGGCACCCCCATGACGGCGGACACGATGCCCAGCGCAAGCTGGCGAGGGCCGGCCGAGGTGCGGGCCGTGTCGCCGCGTTGTCGGGTCGCGACCTCGTCGGCGACCCGGGCGGCAACGGCCGCCTCGATCCGGTCCGCGAACGAGTCGACCAGCGCGGCGTCGTACGACGCGCCGAGCTCACGGCGGGTCTCCAGCACCGCCTCGAGCTCACTCCTGTCGAGCTCTTCCTCCTCAGCCACGGCTCAGAGGTACTGGCCGGTGCTGGACACGGTGTCGATCGAACGCCCGGGCTCCGTGCCCTGCTTGCCGGTGATGAGCGTGCGGATGAAGACGATCCGCTCGCCCTTCTTGCCGGCGATCTGGGCCCAGTCGTCGGGGTTCGTGGTGTTGGGGAGGTCCTCGTTCTCCTTGAACTCGTCGACGCACGCCTGCATGAGGTGACGCACGCTGATGCCGCGCTGCTGGTGGTCGAGGAAGTCCTTGATCGCCATCTTCTTCGCCCGGTCGACGATGTTCTGGATCATCGCGCCGGAGTTGAAGTCCTTGAAGTAGAGGACCTCCTTGTCACCGTTGGCGTAGGTGACCTCGAGGAACTGGTTCTCCTCCGACTCGGTGTAGATCCGCTCCACCGTGCGCTGGATGATGCCGGCCGCCGTGGCGCCGGTGTCGCCACCGAACTCACGCAGGTCGTCCTCGTGGAGCGGCAGGGTCGAG
>JBQGFI010000451.1:0-13213 GCA_052040065.1 Marmoricola sp. | reverse complement strand
GCGACCCGGACGAGCGAGGCGCCGATCAGCATGAAGACCAGGTAGACCGCACCCAGGGTCAAGAAGGTGCTCGCCAGCGCGGAGGCGCCGGCGCTGTCGGCGCTGCCGCCGTAGAGCGTGAGCAGCGCGGTCGAGAGCGGCGAGGCGATCAGCGCGCCACCGCCGAAGCCCATGATCGCCATGCCCGTGGCGAGACCGGGACGGTCGGGGAACCACTTGATCAGCGTCGAGACCGGCGAGATGTAGCCGATGCCGAGCCCGATGCCGCCGATCACGCCGTAGCCGAGGTAGAGCAGCCACAGCTGCCCGGTGGCGATGCCCGCCGAGCCGACCAGGAAGCCGGTCGCCCAGCACATCGCGGAGGCGAACATCGCCTTGCGGGGACCGCTGCGCTCCACCCAGGTGCCCAGCAGCGCCGCCGAGAGGCCGAGCATCACGATCGCGATGGAGAAGATCCAGGCGATCGCCGTGCCCGAGGTGTCGAAGCGCTCGACGAGCGAGTTCTTGAAGACCGAGAAGGCGTAGACCTGCCCGATCGACAGGTGGACGCACAGCGCCGCTGGGGGGATGAGCCACTTGCTGTAGCCGGGACCGGCCACGCTGTGCTTCTTGTCGAGGAACGACAGGGCCACGAGACACCTCCTGTTGCCTCTGGCTACTTACCCGCCCCCAAGTGGTGGAAACCCGAACCACCAGCGCGGATCGATTGCGGCGCGGCTCTCGGCACCCGACCGAGGCGCTGCGCTCCTCGACGCGACCGCTGCATACGTGGTATGCATACTCAGTATGGTCGCGGACGGCGGCCACCGAGCACCCCGGGGGGGACCCATGTCTGTCAGGCACTCGCTGCTGGCGCTGCTGGAGGAGGGGCCGATGTACGGCTACCAGCTCCGCGCGGAGTTCGAGCGGCGTACCGGTGGCACCTGGCCGCTCAACGTCGGGCAGGTCTACAGCACCCTGGCGCGCCTCGAGCGCGACGGACTCGTGGAGGCCCGGGGGGACGACGGCGAGGGCCATCGCATGTACGCCGCCACCGCGGCCGGCACGGCGGCGGTCGGCGACTGGTTCGCCACTCCCGTCGCCCGCAGCCAGCCCGCACGCGACGAGCTGGCGATCAAGCTGGCCGTCGCCGTGACGGTGCCGGGCGTCGACGTCGGCGCGATGATCCAGCAGCAGCGCTCGGCGACCATGACCGCCCTCCAGGAGTACACCCGGCTGAAGGCCCGCGCCACGGTCGACGACCCGGCCGAGCTCGCCTGGACGCTGGTGCTCGACTCCCTGGTCTTCGCCGCCGAGTCGGAGATCCGCTGGCTCGACCACTGCGAGACGCGGCTCCGGCGGGCCGAGATCGAGCGGGCCCGCCGCGACCGGGTCGTGCCCCCGGCGCAGATCGCGCCCGTCGAGGCCCCCGGCGGTGCCCGGTGAGGGCCGCGGCCACCGCGCTGCTGCGGCTCGACGACGTGCACCGCGTGCACGGGCAGGCGGCCACGGAGGTGCAGGCCCTGCGCGGCGTCTCCCTGGCGGTCTACCCCGGCGAGCTCGTGGCCGTGATGGGACCCTCGGGGTCGGGCAAGTCCACGCTGCTGACGATCGCCGGCGGCCTCGACACCCCCACCAGCGGCACCGTCTGGGTCGAGGGGCGCGACCTGGGCGGGCTCGACCAGGCGGGTCGGGCCCGGCTGCGGAGGACCTCGGTCGGCTACGTCTTCCAGGACTTCAACCTGGTCCCCGCCCTCACCGCGGCCGAGAACGCCGCGCTGCCGCTCGAGCTCGACGGCGTCCGGGCGAGGGCCGCGCGGGGGGCGGCCCTCGCCGCGCTCGCCGAGCTCGGGATCGAGGAGCTCGCCGACCGCTTCCCCGACGAGATGTCGGGCGGGCAGCAGCAGCGCGTCGCCATCGCCCGCGCGGTGGTGGGCGAGCGCCGGCTGGTGCTGGCCGACGAGCCCACGGGAGCACTCGACAGCGAGACGGGCGAGGAGGTGCTGCGGATGCTCCGCGCACGCTGCGACGCCGGCACCGCCGCGGTGATGGTGACGCACGAGGCGCGGCACGCCGCCTGGGCCGACCGCGTGGTCTTCCTGCGCGACGGCGTCGTGGTCGACGAGTCCAGCCCGCTGCCGCCGACGGCGCTGCTCGAGCCGAGCCTGCGATGACCGGCCGGCTGGCCGCGCGCTGGGCCCTCCCGCTGCGCGTCGCGCGCCGCGAGGCCTGGCGCGCCAAGGGACGCAGCCTGCTCGTGCTCGTGCTGATCGCGCTGCCGGTGGTGGCGGTCACCGCCAGCGCGGTGGTCGTGGCCACCACGCAGGTCTCCGGCGCGGAGGGGATCGACCGGCGCCTCGGCGCCGCCCAGGCGCGCGTCGACGTCTCCCCCGACACCGGGCGCGTGCTCCAGGGCGCCGACCCCGACCAGGGCGCCCTGATGACGGAGGGTCCCGCGCCGCAGCAGCCGCTCGACGCGGCCGCCCTGTCGCGACGGCTCGGCGGGGCACCCACGGCCGAGCTGCGGCAGTCGCAGGCCCGCTTCGTCAGCGACGACGGGGCCGCCCCGGTGGAGACGACCGAGCTCGACCTGGCCGACCCGCTCACCCGGGGCCTCTTCGACCTCACGGCCGGGCGTTGGCCGTCGGGCTCCGGGGAGGTGGTGGTCAACCAGGCACTGCTCGACCGCCTGGGACTCGCCGTGGGCGGGCGCCTGGAGCCGGCGACCGAGGGCGGCCCGACCCCCCGGGTGGTCGGTGTCGCAGAGTCGACCGCGGTGCGCACGATGCCGGTGGCGGCCGGCCCCCTCGGCAGCCTGGGCGCCGACACCCGTGGCGTCCGCAGCTGGCTGGTGGGGGGCGACCCCGTGACCTGGTCGGAGGTGCGCGCGCTCAACGAGGCGGGGGCCGTCGTCGTGTCGCGGACGGTCGTGCTCGACCCGCCGCCGGCCGACCAGCTCCCCCCGGAGCTCGGCACGACCGGGTCTGCGGACCCGACGCTCGTGGCCGTGCTGGCCCTGGTCGTGGCGATGGTCCTCCTCGAGGTGGTCCTGCTCGCCGGGCCCGCCTTCGCCGTGGGGGCCAAGCGCCAGGCCCGCAGCCTGGCGCTGATGTCGAGCAGCGGCGCGACACCCGCGCAGGTGCGGCGCTCCCTGCTCGCCACCGCCGTGGTGCTGGGCTCGGTCGCGGCCGTCGGCGGCGTGCTGCTGGGGCTCGGCGTCGCCGCGGCCGCGATGCCGCTCGTGCAGCGGCTCTCCGGCTCCTGGCTCGGCCCGTTCGACGTGCCGTGGCTGCCCGTCCTGGCCGTCGGCGCCTTCGGGCTGGTCAGCGCCCTGCTGGCGGCGCTCGCCCCGGCCGTGATGGTCGCGCGCCAGGACGTCGTAGCGGTCCTCGCGGGACGCCGTGGCGAGGCGCGCCCGTCGCGCGTCTCGCCCGCCATCGGCGGCGTGCTCCTGGCGCTGGGCGTCGGGGGCGCGGCGTACGGCGCCCTGACCCGCGGCAGCGAGCTCTCGATCGCCGTCGCCGCCGTGCTCTGCGTGCTCGGCACGGTGCTGCTGGTGCCCACCGTGCTGTCGCTGCTCGGGCGCACCGCGCACCGGCTCCCGCTCGTGGTGCGCTACGCCGTGCGCGACGCCGCCCGCCAGCGCTCGCGCACCGCCCCGGCGGGGGCCGCGGTCGCGGCCACCGTCGCCGGTGTCGTCACCCTCGGCATCGGCGCGAGCAGCGACGCCGCGGAGAGCCGCAGCACCTACCAGCCCACGCTGACGAGCGGCAGCGGCGTCGTCACGCCCGGCTGGAGCGAGACCGGGGCGCCGCTGCCCGCCACCTGGGACGCCGCCGAGACCGTCGTCGAGCGCGCGCTGCCCGACGCGCGGACCACGGCCGTCGTCGGCCTGGGCGATCCCGACGGCGACTCCTACACCGAGGTCCTCCGGCCCGGCAGCACCCAGCCCGTGCTGTCGTCCTACGGCTCGGCGCTCGGCGGCTCGGAGCTGGTCGGCGACGCCGCGCCACCCGCCGTGCCCGGCCTCTCCGCGACCACCCGCGAGCGGATCCGCACGGCGCTCGCCGCCGGGCGGGCGGTCGTGTTCGCCGACGAGGTCGGCGACAGCGACACGGTGCGGGTGCGGGTCGACCGGGTCGAGGACGACGGCAGCACCACGCCGGTGGCCCGGGAGACGCTCCCGGCGACCTACGTCGCGGTGGGCGGCGCCACGGCGCCCGCTCAGCTGCTGCTGCCGCCGGAGCTGGCGCGCGGGCTCGGGCCGACCAGGACGGTCGGCCTGGTCGTCGACGGCACCGCGATCAGCGCCGCGCAGGAGGAGGCCGTCGCCGAGGGGGTCGCCGCCCTCGGGATGCAGGGCTCCTTCTACGTCGAGCGCGGCTACCAGGCCGACGACGAGGACGTCATCGTGCTGCTCGTCCTCTTCGCGCTGGGAGCGGTGCTGGTGCTCGGCGGCACGCTCACCGCGACCTTCCTGGCGCTCTCGGACGCACGGCCCGACCTCGCCACGCTGGCGGCCGTGGGCGCCTCCCCGCGGGCGCGCCGCGGCATCGCCGCCTCCTACGCCTTCGTGGTGGGCTTCGTCGGCTCCGTGCTCGGCGCGGTCGTCGGCGCCGTGCCCGGCCTGGCCGTGGCCGTGCCGCTCACCTCGCAGGGTGCCGACGGGGTCTGGACGGTCGAGGGCAGCGGCTCGGTCAGTGGTGCCCCGCCCGTCACCGGGCCCTTCCTCGACGTGCCGTGGCTGCTCGTGCTCGGCCTCGTGGTGGTGCTTCCGCTGCTGACCGCCGCCCTGGTCGGCCTGCTCACCCGCGCGCGGCTCCCGCTGGTGGCCCGGGCGGCGTGACCGCGCGGCTCACGACAGTCGGGTCAGCTCGTCGACGGCGTACGACGGCACCGGGTTGAGGCGGGCGGCGCCGCAGGTGAGGCGGTCGGGCGCGCCGAGGCTGCGGCAGACGCGGACCCGCCAGCGCGCGTCGTCGTGCTGCCACTCGGTCGTCTCGCCGTCGCGCGCGACCAGCCGCAGCGCCGCCAGCCGGGGCTCCCCGAGGTGCCGTCGCAGCGCGATCTCGGCGTACTGCACCGCCATGGGGCGCGAGCTGCGGCCGCGCAGGTGGGTCAGGTCGACCTCGCCCCGGTCGTACGCCGCGGCGATGCCCGGCGCCGTCTCGGGGGTGACGCGGCCGTAGTAGAGACCGTGGGGCAGCACGAGCAGGTTGCCGGCGTAGCGGTCGCCCCCGATGTGCGAGACCTCCCAGGTCTCCTCGGGGCGGGCCTCGGTGAGCGCCCGGGCGACCGGGCGGCCGCGCTCGGCGCAGCAGGTGTCGTGGCGGCCGTGGGTGCACACGGCGTACAGCGGCGCGGGATGGGGCTCCAGGCCGGGCGGCGCCTCGCGACGCGCGACCGCGGCGACGTCGAGGTCGAGCAGGTCGGTGTGGCGCTCGAAGGTGGCGGCGAGCAGGTCGCGACCCGGCGTCCAGACGAAGACGCGGCAGCCGCCGAGCCGGTCGGGACGCCGGTGCCGCCGGACCAGCAGCACCTTCAGGCCGCGGTGGCCGGAGAGGTGCTCGCGCACGGGAGCGTCGAGGCGGGCGTCGCGCAGCGCGACCTCGCCCCACGGTCCGTCGTGCTCGACGAGCACGACGCCGTTGACGTGGGTGGCCGTGCCCGCCAGGTCGTCGCCGCGCGAGAGCGACGCCGCCGCGCAGCGGAAGGGGGTGGCCGGGCCGGCGGTCAGCGGATCACCTCGAGCAGCCCCTCGCGCACCAGCCGGCGGGCCAGCACGAGGTCGGACCGCTCGTCCATGCCGAGCGCCGCCGCGGTGAAGGACGGCTCGGGCAGCAGGTCACGCAGCCGCTCCACGGCGTCCTCGATGCGCGCCGGCACGGTGACGCGGCGGTCCCCCAGCGAGAGCTCGATCCGGTCGCCGACGCGGCGCACGACGCAGGGCTTGCCCGGACGACGCCGCAGCGGGGTGTCGTGGGTCAGGTCGCCCAGCGAGACCCGGTCGAGCAGTCCGCCCCGCAGCGGGGTGGCCCGGTGCTCGACGAAGTCGGTCTGGTGGGCCGCGACCACGTCGGCCGGGTCGGTCGCGCGCAACGCCCCGGCCAGCTGCTCGAGGCGCGACGCGAGGCCCTCGACGAGCAGCGACGGCCGGGCGAGGTGGCCGGCGGGCAGGTGGCCGTCGTCGTCGACCGCGGCCCGGGCGCGGCGTAGCGCGCGGTCGAGCAGCGTGGACCAGGTGTGCTGGTTGATGCCGAGCGTGACGTGCAGGGAGACGGTGTCCTGGGCCCGGGCGGCGTGCGGGGTGCCGGTCGGGAGGTACATCGAGAGGCCGGGCTCGAGCAGCACGTCCTGGACCTCGCCCGGTCCCGTCCCGTCGGGCGGGTGCACCTCCCACCGCTTGGAGCCGTGGGTCTGGAAGACGAAGACGTCGTGGCTGTCGCTGTGGACCGCGAAGCCCTGCGACCCGGGCGGGGTGAGGTAGGCGTTGGCCTGCGTCGGGTGGCCGAGCTCGAGCTCGAGCTCGGCGCAGAGCCGCGAGAGCGGCGGCCAGTAGCGGTGCAGGCCCTGCAGCACCACGCTCGCGCCACCCTCGAAGAGGTCGAGCACCTTGCGCGCGTCGACCAGGCCCGTCAGCGGCTGGCCCTGCAGCGTGGCGCCGCGGGTGTAGCGGGCGGGCGGGAGCACGGCGCCGTCCTGCGCGAGGCGGACGGCCGGGGTGCGGATCGCGGTGCTGGTCAGCAGGTGGTCGACGTCGTCGAGGGAGAGCAGCCCGACCAGGCGCTCGGGCTCGGTGTGGTGGAGGTGCACGCGGGACGCCCAGACCTTCTCGCAGAAGGCCTGGGCGTCTCCGCTGAGCAGGTCGAGCGCACTCACCCGTCGGAGGCGTCGCCGTCGGTGGTGTCGGTCGCGTCGCCGTCGCTGGCGTCGCCGTCGGTGCCGTCGGCGTCAGCAGCGCTCGGCGTGCTGCTGGCGGTGGGGGTGGTCTCGATCTCGTCGTCGCCCAGACCCTGGTCCATGGGTGTCCTCCTGACATGGGTGCGGTGCGCCCCCAGGGGCGCCGTACGGTGCTGGCGTTCCCGATCCTGGCCGATGCAATCCGCGCCCGCCACCGGGGGGCCGACCCCGCATGTAACGCGCCGTTGCTCCGCCTGAGTGCCCCGTGCTGGGGGTGTACGTCCGCGGTAACGGAGCGTTACATGGGTCGGCCACCCGCGCCGACGCGCTCAGGCGCCCAGCAGACCGGCCCGGCGGGCGAGGGCCACCGCCTCGGTGCGGCTGCCGGCGCCGAGCTTGGCCATCAGGTTGGAGACGTGCACCGAGACGGTCTTCGCGGAGATGAAGAGCCTGGTGCCGATCTCGGCGTTGCTCCGGCCGTCGGCCACCAGCGCCAGGATCTCGTGCTCGCGCGGCGTGAGCAGCTGCGCCGACGGGCTGCGCTCCCCCACCTCCTCCAGCAGCGGCGCGGCTCCGAGCCGGACCGCCTGCTCACGCGCGGCCCGGGTCTCGTGCTGCGCCTCCTCGCCGCGGCCGGCGGCCCGCAGCACCGCCCCGAGACGGGCGCGCGAGCGCGCGGCCTCCTCCAGCCAGCCCAGCTCGTCGAAGAGGGCGGTGCTCTCCCGCCACGCGGACTCCAGCGCCGGCAGGTCGACCTCGTCGCCCAGCTGCCAGTCGAGCCGCAGCCGCTCCGCGTCGACCCGTGCGGCCCAGGCGCGGGCCTCGATGCCCGGCGTCCACGCATCGGCCACCCAACCTTCGCGCACCCGGGCGACGTCGGCCACGACCCGGTCGGCGGCGGTGCGCAGCGCCGCGCGGTCGGCGCTCGGCGCGCGGCGCGCGGCGTCGGCGAGGGCCGCCAGCGCCAGGGCGCCGAGACGCACCAGGGCGTCGAAGCGGTCGCCCCACAGCGGCCGGTAGACCCGCACCACGTCGTCGTACGCCGCCATCGCGGCGTCGGCGCCCTCCAGCGAGCCGCGCAGCTGGATCGTGGCGTGCGAGGACCAGGTGCCGGTGAGGCCGTCGTCGCGCCAGCGGTCGCGCACCGCGGGCAGCAGCTCGAGGGCGCCGGCGTCGCCACGGGCGGCGCGCACCACCATCGCGACGCTGTCGAGCAGCGCCCGCGGCGTGGGCGGCGGGTCCTCGTCGCGGTGGTCGACGAGGGCGAGCGCCTCGTCCCACTCGCCACGCTGGAAGGCCATCAGGCCCCCCACCATCCGGCCGACCACCGCCATGGTGCTCCACGGCCGACCCGACGCGCGGCCCACGCGCGCGCTGTCGGAGAAGAGCTGCTGCGCCTCCTCCAGGCGGCCCGCCTCGGCCGCGACGAAGCCGAGCCGGGTCAGGCCGCGGCCCTCGGCGTGGACGTCGCCGTCGGCGCGGGCCTGCTCCACGATGCGTCGCACCTCCGCCTCGGCCGTGTCGCCCCGGCCGAGGCGCTGCTGCACCCACGTCAGCGAGAGCCGGGCGTCGGCGGCCACGTGCGGGAGGCCGAGCTCCTCGGCCAGCGCCAGCGCCTCCTCGGCGATCGGGAGCACCTCGGCGTGACGGTCCTCCCAGCTCAGCGCGAGGGCGTGCGCCGCGAGCACGCGGGCGCGCAGCGGCGTCGGCTCGGGTCCCAGCAGGGCGAGCGCCTCCGCGCTGACCTCGACCGGGTGGGCGACGGCCTCGGTGGCCCGCATGGCGTCGAGGTGGGCCAGCAGCAGCACCGCGCGCCGTCGCGGCTCCCGGTCGTCGGCTGCCGCCACGTGCTGGCCGGCCAGCGCCGCGGCCCGCTCCGGACGACCGGCCGCCACCAGCGCCTCGACGGCCCGCAGCACGAGGTCCTCCTCCGGTGGGGCGTCGTCGGTGGTGGGACCCACCCGGGGGTGCAGGTCGAGCGCGGTGCGCAGGTGCCCGGCCGCCTCCTCCGGCCCACCGGCCGCCAGCGCCAGGGCGGCGGCCTCGACGCTGGCCAGCAGGGCGGTCGACAGGTCGTGCGAGGCCAGCGCGTGCCGGGCGAGCTCGGGCGCGCCGTGGCTGCCGCGCAGCTCGCGCACCGCGGCGGCGTACGCCGTGTGGAGCCGGGTGCGCTCGCCCGGCAGCAGGTCGTCGTAGGCCGCCTCGCCGAGCAGGGCGTGCCGGAAGGCGTACTCGCTCTCGCCGCTGCGCACCAGCACGTGGGCGTCGAGCGCCTCGCGCAGGGCCGCGTCGAGCCCGTCGGGGTCGGGCGCCACGGCGGCCAGCAGGTCGTGGGGCACTCGCTGGCCGGCGACGGCCGCCACCCGGACCAGGCGTCGGGCCGGCTCACCCAGCCGGTCGAGCCGCACCAGCAGCAGCTGGGCCAGGTCGTCGGGCAGGTCCTCCTCCCCCGCGGCGAGGGCGGCCACCAGCTCCTCGACGTAGAAGGCGTTGCCCTGGGCCCGCTCGACGATGCGGTCGACGGCGTCGGGGGTGGGCGGCTGCTCGACGAGCTCCGCGACCATGCGGCGCACCGCCCCCGACGGCAGCGGCTCGAGGGTGAGGCGCTGCACCCCGGGGCGGCGTACCCACTCGGCCACCTGGGCGCGCAGCGGGTGCTGGCGGTGCATCTCGTCGGAGCGGTAGCTCGCCACGAGCAGCACCCGGCCGGTGGGCTGCGTGGCGAGCAGCACGCTGAGCAGGTCGCGCGTGCTGGCGTCGGCCCAGTGCACGTCCTCCACGACGACCGCGAGCGGTGTCTCGGCGGCGAGGTCGTCGAGCATGGCGCGGACGCCGTCGGCCACGGCCCCGCGGTCGACGGCGACGTCGCCTCCCCAGGGGGTGGCACCGGCGCTCCGCGCGATCTCGGCGAAGGGGAGGTAGGGCATCGAGCCCTCGCCGAGGTCGAGGCAGTGACCCACCAGGCAGCGCCAGCCGTCCTGCTCCCAGCGGGCGACGGCCTCGGTCAGCAGCCGGGTCTTTCCGACCCCGGCCTCGCCGGGCACCAGCACCAGCCGCGTGGCGGGGTCGGCGGCGTACCCGACGAGGGCGTCGACCTCGGCGTCACGACCGACGAGGAGCTCGGCCCGGACCCGGTCGTGACGCACGTCCGGCATCATCGCGCACGGCGCCCCCACGGGCGAGCCGCGCCGATCGGCCGGCCCCGGCGCCGGGTGAGCTCGGCCAGGCGCCGCTCGTGCTCGACGCGGAGCGCGTCCAGGGCGAGGGAGTTGTACATCGTCATCACGTCCTCTGCTCGGTGTGACCCCCAGGTCACTCCTGAGCCGGCCCCCGCACATCGGGCGAAGCCTCAGATCGCGGCCCGCGCCGCGGTGGGTGCGACCTGAGGTGCCTCAGGCGAGCACCTCGGCCACCAGCGGCACGCCGGGGCGGTAGGCGAGGTGGAGGTAGGACGGCGCGTCGAGCACCGCGAGGTGGGCGCGCCGTCCGGGCGCGAGCACGCCGACGTCGTCGCGGTCGAGCGCACGGGCGCCACCGGCGGTGGCGGCCCACAGCGCCTCGGCGGGGGTCATCCGCATCTCGCGCACGGCGAGCGCGACGCACAGCGGCATCGAGGAGGTGTAGCAGGAGCCGGGGTTGCAGTCGCTCGCCAGCGCCACCGTGACGCCCGCGTCGAGCAGCCGGCGGGCGTCGGGATAGGGCGAGCGGGTGCTGAACTCCACCCCCGGCAGCAGCGTCGCGATCGTGCCCGACCCCGCCAGCGCCGCGACGTCGGCGTCGTCGAGGTGGGTGCAGTGGTCGACCGCGACCAGGCCCAGCTCGCAGGCCAGCCGGACCCCCGGCCCCGGGCCCAGCTGGTTGGCGTGCAGCCTCCCGCGCAGTCCCGCGGCCGCACCCGCCGCGAGCACGGCGCGCGCCTGGTCGGCGTCGAAGGCACCCCGCTCGCAGAAGGCGTCGACCCAGCGGGCGTGGGGCGCGCACGCCTCGAGCATGGCGCCGGTCACCAGGTCGACGTACGCCGCCGCGTCACCCTCGGGCACCACGTGCGCGCCGAGGAAGGTGGTCTCGTCGGTGTGCCGGCGCGCGATCGCCAGCGAGCGGGCCTCGTCGTGCACGGTGAGCCCGTAGCCGCTCTTGACCTCGACGGTGGTGGTGCCCTGACGACGCATCTCGGCCAGCAGGCGCAGCAGGTTGGCCTCGAGCTGCTCGTCGGTGGCGGCGCGGGTCGCGGCCACCGTGGTGCGGATGCCGCCCCCGTCGTACGCCGTGCCGGCCATGCGCGCCGCGAACTCCGCCGCCCGGTCGCCCGCGAAGACCAGGTGGGCGTGGGAGTCGACGAAGCCCGGCACCACGGCCCGCCCGCCCAGGTCGCGGGCGACGTCGGCGGCGGGGGCGCCGACCCGGCGGCCGACCCACGCGACCCGGCCCGCCTCGACCACCACCGCGGCGTCCTCAAGGAGGCCGAGAGGGGTGCCGTCGTGCCCGGCGGCGGTGTCGTTGGTGACCAGCTCGCCGATGCCGGTGAGCAGCAGCGAGGTCATCGCACCACCCGGGTCACGTCGGCGGCCGACGCGGCGAAGACCAGCGTCTCGGCGCTCGCCCCGGTGCCGCGCGTGCGCACCGAGTCGAGGGCGACCGTGACCAGGTCGGCGGTGGCGCCGACCTCGATCCGGCCGGCGTCGGCGAGGCCGAGCGAGGCGTGGCCGTCGTGGGTCGCGGCGGCCAGCAGCTCCGCCGCGCTCCAGTGGCCGCGCCGCTGCGTCGCGAGCCGCTCGTGCATCTCCACCGCGCGCATCTCCTCGAAAAGGTCGACCACCGCGTGGCTGTCGGAGCCCAGCGTGAGCACCGCGCCCGCCTCGTGCAAGCGGCGCGACGGACCGATGCCGTCGGCGAGGTCGCGCTCGGTGGTCGGGCAGAAGCAGACCCGGGTGGCGCTCTCGCCGAGCAGCCGCACGTCGTCGTCGGTGAGGTGGGTCGCGTGCACGACCGTCGTGAGCGGCCCCAGGGCGCCCGCCTCGGCCAGCAGCTGCGTCGGGGTGAGCCCGGTCGCGGCGAGGCACTGCTCGTTCTCGGCCACCTGCTCGGAGAGGTGCACGTGCAGCGGGCGGCCCCGGGCCGCCTGCACCACCGTGGCGAGCTGGGCGGGCGGCACCGCCCGCACCGAGTGGATCGCGACACCGACCCGCGGGTCGTCGAGATCGGCCACGCGCGCGGCCCACGCGTCGGCGTCGCCGTCGCTGAAGCGCCGCTGCACGCCCTCGGGAGCGCGCCCGAAGCCCGCGGCCAGGTAGCAGGTGTCGAGTAGCCGGATCCGGATGCCGGCCTCGTCGGCCGCCGCGAGCAGCGCCCGGCTCATCGCGTGCGGGTCGTCGTACGGCGTGCCGTCGGGCTGGTGGTGCAGGTAGTGAAACTCCCCGACCGCGGTGATGCCGGTCGCCCGCATCTCGGCGTAGGTGTCGCGCGCCAGCGCGAAGTACGACTCGGGTGTCAGCGTCGCGGCCAGGGCGTACATCTGCTCCCGCCAGGTCCAGAACGACCCCCGCTCGCGCTGCACGTGGCCGCGCAGCCCGCGGTGGAAGGCGTGGCTGTGGCAGTCGGCCAGGCCCGGCAGGGTCAGACCGGGCACCCGGGTCGGGGCGGCGGCCGGCACGGCGCCGACGCCGGTGATCCGGCCCGCGGAGACCTCGACGTGCACGTCGGCGCGCACCACGCCGTCCGGCATCAGCGCGTGCTCCAGCAGGTAGGCGGTCACCGCAGCAGCTCCTCGAGCGCGTCGGCCAGGGCCACCACGCCACGCAGGCAGTCGGCGGTCTCGGCGTGCTCGGCCGGGGAGTGCGAGACGCCCGTGGGGTTGCGCACGAAGAGCATCGCGGTCGGCACCCCGGCCGCCGCGAGGACGCCGGCGTCGTGGCCGGCGAGCGACGGGATCGCCGGGGCGTCGTCGAGCAGCCCCGCGAGCCGCGCCGTCAGCGCGGCGTCGAAGGCGACCTCGGGCGAGACCGACTCGGCGGTGACCTCGAGCCGGGTGCCGTCGCGCCCGGCCCGCTCGGCGGCCTGGCGCACGACCCCCGCGACCAGCTCCTCCAGCGCGGCGGAGCTGCCGGCGCGGGCGTCGAGCCAGGCGCTGACCAGCGACGGCACCGCGTTGGTGCCGTTGGGCTCGACGGCGATCCGCCCGAAGGTGGCGCGCGCGTCGGCCAGACGGGCCTGCTTGTTGGCCGCCAGCACCGTCATGGCGTAGGTCAGCATCGGGTCGCGGCGGTCCTCCATGCGGGTGGCTCCGGCGTGGTTGGCCTCGCCACCGAAGTCGAAGCGCCAGCGCCCGTGCGGCCAC
>JBQGFI010000450.1:0-5755 GCA_052040065.1 Marmoricola sp. | reverse complement strand
AGCGGGTCGCTCAGCCCTCGAGCAGCAGGACGACGGTCTCGGCGACGCAGGCGGGCTTGTCGGCGCCCTCGATCTCGATCACGTGCTGCAGCGTCAGCTGGCGACCGGCGGCCACCGCGACGGACTCGCCCATCGTGACCCGGGTGCGGATGCGGGAGCCGACGGGGACCGGGGCGGGGAAGCGCACCTTGTTGACGCCGTAGTTGAGCTTGGCGCCGGGGGTCTCGAGGCTGAAGACCTGCGAGCCGAGCCACGGCAGCAGCGAGAGCGTGAGGTAGCCGTGCGCGATGGTGCCGCCGAAGGGGCTCTGCGCGGCCCGCTCGCGGTCGACGTGGATCCACTGGTGGTCGCCGGTGACGTCGGCGAAGGCGTCGACCCGGTCCTGGTCGATCTCGACCCACTCGCCGACCCCGATCTCCTCACCCGCAGCGGCCTCGATCTCCTCGAAGCTCCCGAACACCCGCATCTGCTCTCCTCACCGTGCCTGCTTGGATGACGACATGGCCGAACCTATCCCGCCGTCCCCGGAGACGGTGGCCGCTGCTCCCAAGGTGCTGCTCCACGACCACCTCGACGGCGGCGTGCGCCCGCAGACGGTGCTCGACCTGGCCGACGAGGTCGGCCACGACCTCCCGGCCGACAGCGCCGAGGCGCTGGGGCGCTGGTTCGTCGAGTCCGCCGACAGCGGCTCGCTGCCGCGCTACCTGGAGACCTTCGACCACACCGTCGCGGTGATGCAGCGGGCCGACCACCTGACGCGTGTGGCGCGCGAGTGCGTCGAGGACCTCGCCGCCGACGGCGTCGTCTACGCCGAGGTCCGCTACGCCCCCGAGCAGCACCTCTCCGCAGGTCTCACCCTGGAGGAGGTGGTGCGGGCGGTGCAGGACGGGCTCGACGAGGGTCAGGCCGCGGCTGCGGCCGCGGGCCGACCGGTCGTGGTGCGGCAGCTGCTGACGGCGATGCGGCACGCGGCGCGGTCGCGCGAGATCGCCGAGCTGGTCGTGAGCCACCGCGACGACGGCGTGGTCGGCTTCGACATCGCCGGCGCGGAGGCGGGCAACCCGCCGACCCGGCACCTCGACGCCTTCGAGTACCTCAAGCGCGAGAGCGCCCACTTCACGATCCACGCCGGCGAGGCCTTCGGGCTCCCCTCGATCTGGGAGGCGCTGCAGTGGTGCGGCGCCGACCGCCTCGGCCACGGCGTCCGCAGCGGCGACGACGTCGAGGTGGCCGACGACGGCAGCGTCCGGCTCGGCCGGCTGGCGGCCTACGTGCGCGACAAGCGGGTGCCGCTCGAGCTGTGCCCCCACTCCAACGTGCAGACCGGGGCCGCCGCCTCGATCGCCGAGCACCCGATCGGCCTGCTCGCGCGGCTGCGCTTCCGCGTCACCGTCAACACCGACAACCGGCTGATGAGCGGCACCTCGATGACCCGCGAGATGCAGGCGCTCGTCGACGCCTTCGGGTGGTCGCTGGAGGACCTGCGCTGGGTCACGGTCAACGCGATGAAGTCGGCCTTCGCGCCCTTCGACGAGCGACTCGCCCTCATCGAGGACGTCGTCAAGCCCGGGTACGCCGCGCTCGGCGCTCGCTGACCGGGCCACCCGGGTCGGTCGGGCCGAACGGGCCGACCGCGAGGTCGTGGCGGGTGCACGACATGTCGCGCCGCGAGATGGTCACGACCCCACGGCATCGGCGACAGTAGGGGCGCCGCCGCGCGGCGAGACGGCCCGCCGGGGGGAGGGCCGTCTCGCCGTCGTGCACAGCTCCCTGCGACGATCGGTCCGATCTGGGAACATGCCCTCCATGGACGTGAGCGACCTCGGGAGCGGCTTGCTGGGGGAGACCCCCCCGATGGCGCGGCTCCGCACGCGAACCCTCGACCTGGTGCAGCGCGCCATCGGCCCGCTCGCCGAGAGCGGCGAGAGCGTGCCGCTCGTGGGGCTGGCGGCGCGCAACGCCGAGCTGCGCAAGCTCGCCCCCCACGTGCGACGCCAGGTGCTCGTGCTGCAGACCGACTACGCCTACGACCCCGAGGACCCGGGGCTCGACCTGAGCCGACGGCTCGGCATGCGCGGCATCACCGTGCGGCTGCTCACCCGGCCGACGACACCGCGCACCCACCCGCTGCTCTCGTCGATCTACCCCAACACGCTGCTCGGTCCGGTCTTCGTGCGCAGCATGGTCATCGACGACCACACCGCGATGATCGCCGGGCCCGACGACGCCTTCGGCAACCGGGTCGTCTGGCGCACCCACGACCGGTCGGTCGTCGCGGAGATGCTGGAGATCTGGGACGAGACGGAGCCGCTCTCGCGTCCGCTGCTCGGGCCGGGGCAGGAGCCCCCGCTCACCGAGCGGCAGCTCGGGGTGGCCCGCCTGCTGTGCATCGGCGAGAAGGACAAGGCCATCGCCCGGCTGCTCGACCTCTCCCCGCGCACCGTCGAGCGCGAGGTCAGCACGCTGCTGCGCGTGCTCGGCGTCGGCAGCCGCACCGAGGCGGTGCTGGAGATGCGTGGCCGCGGCGTCAACAGCGGGGGCACCGACGACCTGCCGCGCTGACGCGAGCGTCAGGCTGCTCCCGTGGCGCTGCTGAACGGGTTCGTCTCGCTCGGGCTCGTGATCGGGCTGGGCGCGCTGCTGGCGCACCTGCGGCTGGTGGGGGAGACCACCCAGCGCGAGCTGCTCAACGTGGCCTTCTTCGTCGCCAGCCCGGCGCTGCTGCTGACCACCCTCGCCGAGGCCGACCTCGGGACCACGCTGGTCGGCGGGCTCGTCGTCGCCGCGACGAGCTACGTCGTCACCGCGGTGGTCTACGTGGCGTGGGCGCGGTGGCGTCGGCGCACCGAGCCCGGTGACCTGGTGGTCGGCAGCATGGCGGTCGCCTACGTCAACGCGGGCAACCTCGGGCTGCCGGTCGCGGGCTACGTGCTCGGCGACCCGGTCGCGATCGCGCCGGTCCTGCTGGTGCAGATGCTGGTCGCGCAGCCGCTCTCGCTGCTGCTGCTCGACGCGCGCGTGCCGGGCAGGACCCTGGGGCTGCGGGCGGCGCTGACGCGCCCCTTCCGCAACCCGCTCACCGTCGGGGCGCTGCTCGGCGTGCTGCTGGCGGCCACGGGGTGGCGGCTGCCGACGGTGCTGCAGGACCCCGTCGAGCTGGTGGGCGCGCTGGCCATCCCCGCGATGCTCATCGCCTACGGCATCTCGCTGCGCCTGGGCCCCGGACTGGCGGGCGTCGGCAGCCGTGTCGAGCTGGGCGTCGCGACGGCGTGCAAGCTGGTGCTGATGCCGCTCACGGCGTACGCCGTGGGGCACGGGGTGCTCGGCATGGACGGCGCGGCGCTGCTCGCCGTCGTGGTCTGCGCGAGCCTGCCCACCGCGCAGAACATCTTCCTGCACGCCAGCCGCGACGGCCGGATGGAGGTGATGGTGCGCGACACCATCCTGGTCACCACGGTGCTCTCGGTGCCGACGCTGGTGGTCGTGGTGGTGCTGCTCGGCTGAGCCCGGCAGGCGCTAGCGGCCGACCGGGTGCCAGACGGTCTTGGTCTCCAGGAAGCCGGTCATCCGCCCGAGCCCGGGGGTGGCGAGCAGGTCCTCCTCGGCCGGGCGGCGCACCCGCTTGAGGTTCTCGGCCGCCTCGATCTCGAGGTTGCGGGCGAGCTCGGGGTCGGCGATGCCCGTCAGGTCGAGGCCGTTGACGTCCATGTGCGAGGCGAGCCACGGGGCGAGCTCGGCCCGCGGGCCGGTGAGCAGGTTGACCACGCCCCCCGGCACGTCGGCGGTCGCCATGACCTCGCCCAGCGTGATGGCGGTCAGCGGGTGCGGCTCGCTGGCCACCACGACGCAGGTGTTGCCGGTGGTGATGACCGGCGCGACCACGCTCACCAGGCCGAGCAGGGGGCCGTCGGGTGCGACCACGCCGATGACACCGCTGGGGTCGGGCGCGGAGTGGTTGAGGAAGGGGCCGGCGACCGGGTTGGCCCCGCCGACGACCTGGGCGAGCTTGTCGGCCCAGCCGGCGTACCAGACCAGCCGGTCGACGGCGGCGTCGACGGCGGTGCGCGCCCGCGCGGCGGTGACGCCCTCGGCGGTGCGGATCTCGGCCTCGAACTGCTCGCGGCGTCCCTCGAGCACCTCGGCGATCCGGTAGACCACCTGGCCCCGGTTGTACGCCGTGCGACCGGCCCAGCCGTCGAAGGCCTTGCGGGCGGCGACGACCGCGTCGCGCACGTCCTTGCGCGAGGCGTGGGAGGCGTTGGCCCAGAAGCGGCCCTTGGCGTCCTCGACGACGTAGGAGCGACCCGACTCCGAGCGCGGGAAGGCGCCGCCGACGTAGAGCTTGTAGGTCTTGCGGACCTCGGCGCGGCCGGGAGTGTGGGTGGGGCTCACTGGTCGGCTCCCTTCAGGTAGGCCTCGAGCCCGTGGCGGCCGCCCTCGCGGCCGTAGCCGGACTCCTTGTAGCCGCCGAACGGGCTGGCGGGGTCGAACTTGTTGAAGGTGTTGGTCCACACCACGCCCGCGCGGAGCCGCTCGGCGGTCCAGAGCGCGCGGCTGCCCTTGTCGGACCAGATGCCCGCGGAGAGTCCGTACGGCGTGTTGTTGGCCTTCTCGACCGCCTCCGCGGGGGTGCGGAAGGTGAGCACCGAGAGCACCGGGCCGAAGATCTCCTCGCGCGCGATGCGGTGCGCCTGGCTGACGCCGGTGAAGACGGTGGGTGCGAACCAGAAGCCCCGCTCGGGCAGCTCGCAGGGCGGCGACCAGCGCTCGGCGCCCTCGGCCTCGCCGGCGGCGACGAGCTCGGTGATGCGGGCGAGCTGGGCCGAGGAGTTGATGGCGCCGACGTCGGTGTTCTTGTCGAGGGGGTCGCCCAGGCGCAGGGTGCCCATCCGGCGGCGGAGCCGCTCGAGCACCTCCTCGGCCACCGACTCCTGCACCAGCAGCCGCGAGCCCGCGCAGCACACGTGGCCCTGGTTGAAGAAGATGCCGTTGACGACGCCCTCGATCGCCTGGTCGAGCGGGGCGTCGTCGTAGACGATGTTGGCGGCCTTGCCGCCCAGCTCGAGGGTGAGGCGCTTGTCGCTGCCGGCCACGGCGCGCGCGATGGCGCGACCGACGTCGGTGGAGCCGGTGAAGGCGACCTTGTCGACGTCGGGGTGGCTGACCACCGCCTGGCCGGTGGCGCCGGCGCCGGTGACGATGTTGACGACACCCGGCGGCAGGTCGGCCTGCTGGCAGATCTCCGCGAAGAGCAGCGCCGAGAGCGGCGTGGTCTCGGCGGGCTTGAGGACCACGGTGTTGCCGGCCGCGAGGGCGGGCGCGATCTTCCACGCCAGCATCAGGAAGGGGAAGTTCCAGGGGATCACCTGGCCGGCGACGCCGAGCGGCTGCGGCGTGCCGGTGCCCGGGACGGCGTACTCGAGCTTGTCGGCCCAGCCGGCGTAGTAGAAGAAGTGCGCCGCGGCGGTGGGGACGTCGACGTCGCGCGCCTCCTTGATGGGCTTGCCGTTGTCGAGGGTCTCGAGCACCGCCAGCTCGCGGGAGCGCTCCTGGATGATCCGCGCGATCCGGAAGAGGTACTTGCCGCGCTCGCTGCCGCTCATCCGCGACCAGGTGCGCTGGTAGGCGCGCCGGGCGGCCTTCACGGCGGCGTCGACGTCGTCGGCGTCGGCGGTGGCGACCTCCGCGAGCACCTCTTCGGTGGCGGGGTTGACCGACTTCATCGGCTCGGCGTGGCCGTCGACGAACTCCCCGC
>JBQGFI010000449.1:0-4093 GCA_052040065.1 Marmoricola sp. | reverse complement strand
CCCTCCCTGCCCCCGTCGGTCACCCCCCACGGTGCGCCCTCGCCCGCCTCGCCCGTCTCCCCGGCACCCACGGCGTGGCCGCAGCCCGCCTACGCGCCCGCGGCCGGTCCCTCCGGGTCGCCGCGCCCGGGTGCGCTCCCGAGCGGGTCGCCGACCTTCGGCCCCCGGCAGCCCGCCACCGCCGCGCCACGACCGACGGTGAGGCCCCAGCCCGGGGTCTCGCCCAGCGGATCGGAGGGCCCCACACCGGTCCGGACGCGGCAGCCGGCCCCCAGCGCGGGCCCCAGCGCGGCACCCGGTCCCACGGCCGGGCCCACCGTCGGCCCCACCGTCGGCCCCACCGCCGGCCCCGCCCCGTCGGGCCAGGTCTCCAGCGACCCGCCCGGCGCTCCCTCGGGGACCTCCTCCCCGGGGCGCCAGGCGAGCCCGGAGCCGGCCCAGGACGCACCCGGGGCGACCGACGGGGTCTCCTCGGAGTCCGCTGACGCCGACCCCGCCCCCGGGTCGTGAGCAGCGGGTCGCTGGCGGTGGCCGACGCGGGCTTCGTCACCGACCACCTGCTGGTCGGCGGCGACCTCGACACCCGCGACGCCGCCCTGGCCGAGGCACAGCTGCACGAGCTGGTGGCCTCGGGCCTGACCCACGTCGTCGACTGCCGCATCGAGTGGGACGACGCCGCCTTCGTCGCCCGGCACGCCCCCGCGGTCGGGTACCTCCACCACGGCATGGACGACGCGGGGCAGCGCGTGCCCGACGCGTGGTTCGACGCGGGGGTCGGCTGGGTGGTCCACGCGCTCGAGGCCGGTGGCACCGTGCTCACGCACTGCCACATGGGGATCAACCGCGGCCCCTCCCTGGGCTTCGCGGTGCTGCTCGCCCAGGGCGTCGACCCGGTCGAGGCGCTCGACCTGATCCGGGCGGCGCGGCCGGTCGCCTTCGTGGCGTACGCCGATGACGCCCTGCGCTGGCACCACGGCCGCCACGGCACTCCCGACGCGCTCGCCCGCGACCTCGAGCGGACGGCGGCGTGGCGCGCCTCCCACCGGCTCGACCTCGCCGACGTGATCCGCCGCAAGCGGGCCCAGGGCTGGTGACCGGGCGGGCGGTCAGGTGACGTGGTGCTCCTCGACCGCCACCTCGAGGAGCAGCGCCACCTGGTCCGTGCCGGGACCGGCACCCCGGAAGGCGTCCAGGTCCGCCTCGGTGAGCCAGCGCTCCAGGACGTTGACCCTTCCCGGGTCGAGCAGGTCCGCGGACAGCGCGAAGTCGAGGCAGCCGGGCGCGGCACGGGCCGCCCGCACCACCGCCCGGCACGTCGCGAGGTAGGCCTCGCGGTCAGCCGGGGCGACGCTGAGGTGTCCGCTCACGATGATCATGCGACTCCGACCCGGGCGCGGTGCCCGGCTCATCGGTGCTCGCGCCGCGCGAGAGCCGCACGGCGAGGAGCGCCAGGCCGAGGCCGAGCACCGTGACGGGGCCGAGCGGCTCGCCGAACCACGCGGCTCCCCACACCGTCGTGACCGGGGGCACCAGGAAGAGCAGCGCGTTGACCTGCGTCACCCCGCGCCGCTCCAGCAGCACCCAGTACAGCCCGTAGCCCCCGAGGGTCGCGAGCACGACCATCCACGCCATCGCGAGCCAGAAGGCCTGGGTCGCCGGCGGGACGACGTGACCGTGGGCGCCCGCGAGGAGCAGTGCGAGGGCCGCCGTCGCGGCGCTGTGCACCGCGAGCGCCTGCAGCGGCGGCGTACGCCGCGTCGCCCGACGCTGCAGGAAGGTCGCCGCGACCAGCGCGGCCATGCCGAGCGGAGGCAGCAGGTAGCCCCACCACGGCGCCGCGGTGGCCGGCGAGGCGAGGTCGGCCCCGGTCACGACGACCACGCCGAGGAGCCCGAGGACCAGCCCCAGCGCCTGGCGGGCCACCAGCGTGGCGCCGAGCAGGGGGCCAGCGAGGGCGGCGACCACCAGCGGCTGGACCCCGTCGATCAGCGCCGTGGTGCCGGTGCTGACGCCGAGCCCGATCGCCGCGTAGACCGTGACGAGGTAGACGCCCTGCGAGAGCAGCCCGACCACCACCTGCCGACCGAGGTCCCGGGCGTCGTGGCCGCGCCGAGCGGCGAGGAGCCACGGCGAGAGCAGTGCGGCGAGCAGCAGGGAGCGCCACAGCAGCACCGTGTCGAAGGGCGCCTCGGCGGTGCCGAGCTTGCTGCCGATGAAGCCCGCGGACCAGAGCAGCACGAAGAGCGCCGAGAGCAGGGGCGCGGACCACCGCGATATACCGATCGGTCTAGTCATGTCCCGAAGGTACACCGTTCGGTATAGTCGGGTCCATGAGCAGCACCTCGCCCGAGATCGAGTGGACCCCCAAGGCGCGGGCCGTCCTGGCCGCGGCCTCCGAGCTCTTCTACGAGCGCGGCATCCACGCCGTCGGCGTCGACGCCGTCGCCGAGCGCGCCGGCGTCACGAAGAAGACGCTCTACGACCGCTTCGGCTCCAAGGAGCGGCTCGTCGTGGAGTACCTCCGCGACCGCGACGCCCGGTGGCGCTCGCTGGTGGCCGAGCGGCTCGACGCCGCGGGCGACGACCCGGTCGCCCGGCTCGCGGCGTACTTCGACACCTCCGAGGAGTGGGCGCGCAGCCGTGCCTGGAAGGGCTGCGGCATCATCAACGCCCACGCCGAGATCAGCGACCCCGCGCACCCGGCGTACGCCGCCATCGTGGCCCACAAGCGCTGGACCCTGGCGCTGCTGCGCGGGCTGGTCGAGGCCGTGGGCACGCGGGGGAGCGAGGCCGACGAGGTCACGGACCACCTGATGCTGCTGCACGAGGGGGTGATGGCGGCCTCGGGCATCGGCGTGCCCGCCGACGCCTTCGCCCGCGGACGTGACCTGGCGGTGGCCGTGCTCAGCCGAGCAGCGCGAGCAGCCAGGTCGGGCTCATGACGCGGGCGCCGAGCAGCTCCACGCGCCGGGCGAGCAGCCGGTCGGCGGTGACGACGACGACCTGGTGACCGGCCGCGAGGGCCTTCTCCGCCTGGGCGGCGATGCTGGCGTCGCCGTCGCGCGGGGCGTGCACCGTGCGCAGGTGGCCGTCGCGACCCGCGGGCATCCCGGCCCTGGCCTTGCCCTCCAGCACCAGCACGACCTCGTCGTACGACGTGTCGGCCACCGCGAGGCGCCCGTGCAGCCGCGCGGCGGCACCGGCGCGGTCCTTCCACCAGCCGTCGGGGGTGGCGCCGACGACGTTGGCGCCGTCGACCACGAGCACCTGCCTCACGGCAGCAGGTCCTGCCGGCCGAACATCTCCGCGGCGGCCCGTCCCGTCGGCGTGCCCGCGTCGAGGTCGGCCCCAGCGTCGAGCAGCACCCGCACCACCTCGTCCTCGCCCTTGAAGAGGGCGCCGGCGACGGGGGACTGGTCGCGCTCGTTGCGCCGGTCGACGTCGGCCCCGCGCTGCAGCAGCATCCGCACCGTCTCCGCGTGACCGTGGTAGGCCGCCAGCATCAGCAGCGAGTTGCCCGCGTGGTCGGTGACCTCGACGGGCAGGCCGTGGTCGACGAAGCCCGCGAGCTCGGTGGTCATGCCCTCGCGCGCGAAGTGGTGCGCCAGCTCGACCACCCGGTCGGTCTCCTCGGGCGTGAGCGGGCGGTCGCGTCCGGATCCGGGGGAGTCCTCAGTCATCGCGCGGCTCCACCAGCCAGAGGGTGTGCTCGCCGGGCAGGCCCTTGAGCTCGACGGTCTCGGTGCGGCGCAGCGTCCAGGGCAGGTCGTCGCCACCGCGCTCGCGCAGCCGGGCCGCGAGCTCGGTGCTGACGAGCACCTCGCCGCCGTCGGCCATGGCGGCGACGCGGGCCGCCTTCGCGACGTTGCGGCCGAACCAGTCGCCACCGCGCTCGATCGCCCGCCCGGTGTGCAGGCCCAGCCGCACCCGCAGCGGGTGGTCGCGCAGCCGGCGGTTGCGCTGCCGCTTGCTGGTCAGCGCCCGCTGCAGGTGATCGGCCGCGGCCAGGCCCAGCTCGGGGCTCGGGAAGACCACCATGAAGCCGTCGCCCCAGCTCTTCACGACGTGGCCCTGGTGCTGGGCGACCACGCCG
>JBQGFI010000448.1:0-1748 GCA_052040065.1 Marmoricola sp. | reverse complement strand
CGTCGCCGGCAGCCACGTGCTCGACCTGGTGGCCGGCCGCGACTTCACCGGCGACGGCACGATCGACGTCGCCGAGGTGCGCGACGGCGACCCCTGCCCGCGCTGCGACGGCACGCTCGAGACCGCCCGCGGCATCGAGATGGGCCACGTCTTCCAGCTCGGCCGCAAGTACGCCGAGGCGCTCGACCTGAAGGTGCTCGACGAGAACGGCAAGCTCGTCACCGTCACCATGGGCTCCTACGGCGTCGGGGTCTCGCGCGCCGTGCCCGTGATCGCCGAGGGCAACCACGACGAGCTCGGCCTGGTCTGGCCGCGTGAGGTCGCCCCCGCCGACGTGCACCTGGTCGCGACCGGCAAGGACGCCGCGGTCTTCGAGGCCGCCGCCGACCTGGCCGCGTCGCTCTCCGCCGAGGGCGTCGAGGTGCTCTACGACGACCGCCCCAAGGTCAGCCCCGGCGTGAAGTTCAAGGACGCCGAGCTGATCGGCGTCCCCACGATCGTCACCGTCGGCCGCGGCCTCGCCGACGGCAACGTCGAGGTCAAGGACCGCCGCTCGGGCGAGCGCACCGACGTCCCCCTTGCCGACGCCGCGGCACACCTGGTGGGCCTCGTCCGCGGGTGAGTGCCTGCTGCAACGGCTCGGTCGGGGGCTCCGGCCTGCCCGGCGCCGCCACGACCACGGCGCGCGAGGTGCGGGGTCGCGACGCGATGGTGCTGGTGCCGGGCGGCAGCTTCGCGATGGGCGACCACCACGGCGACGGCGACCCGGGTGACGGCGAGACCCCGGTGCACGAGGTCGAGCTGCCCGACCTGCTGGTCGACCCTGCCGTCGTGACCAACGCCGACTTCGCGGCCTTCGTCGAGGCCACCGGTCACCTCACCGACGCCGAGGACCTCGGCGTGGGTGCGGTCTTCCACCTCGCGGTCGACCCGCGCAGCCCGCACGTGCGCCACCGGCTCGCCGACGCCCCCTGGTGGGTGGCGGTCGACGGCGCCGACTGGCGCCACCCCGAGGGACCCGACAGCTCGGTCGAGGCGCGCGGGAGCCACCCCGTGGTGCACGTCTCGTGGCGCGACGCGACGGCGTACGCCGCCTGGGCCGGCAAGCGGCTGCCGACGGAGGCCGAGTGGGAGCACGCCGCGCGCGGGGGGCTCGCCGGGGCGCGCTACCCGTGGGGCGACGAGCGCACCCCCAGGGGCCGCTGGCGCTGCAACATCTTCCAGGGCGACTTCCCGCACACCAACACCCTCGACGACGGCTGGCTCACGACCGCGCCCGCGACGGCGTACGCCCCCAACGGCCTGGGCCTCTTCAACACCGTCGGCAACGTCTGGGAGTGGTGCGCCGACTGGTTCGACCCGACGTACTACGCGCGGTCGCCGCGTCGCTCGCCGACCGGGCCGGAGAGGGGCACGCACCGGGTGATGCGCGGCGGCTCCTACCTGTGCCACGACTCCTACTGCCGCCGCTACCGCGTCGCCGCCCGCACCGGCAACACCCCCGACTCCGCCTCGGCCAACCTCGGCTTCCGCTGCGTCGCCGACCCCTGACGGGGGTCTCGTGACGGTTGCTGCGCAACCTCCTCGACCACCCTCTGCGGGTGGTCGAGGAAGGCGCGCAGCGCCTGTCTCGAGACCCGGTGACCCGGGCGCCCGCCTCAGAGCGCGGCGAGCTCCTCGAGGTCGGCGGGGGTGGGCTGCCAGGCCAGGGCCGCGGCGTTGCGGCGTACCTGCGCGCCGCGCGTGGC
>JBQGFI010000447.1:0-2837 GCA_052040065.1 Marmoricola sp. | reverse complement strand
GGCGCCCGCGGCGTGGGGGGGGGGGGGGCGGTCGGGGCCCACGGGGGCGGGCGCGCTCGGGGGGCGGGCGCTGCGGGCGGGGGGGGCGGGGGTGGAGATCTGGGGGCTCATGCGCTCATCCCGGCGGAGGCCATGACCTTCCGTACGTAGTTCTGGGTCTCGGCGTACGGCGGGATGCCGTCGTACTTCATGACCGCACCCGGCCCGGCGTTGTAGGCCGCGAGCGCGAGGTCGGTGCTGCCGAAGCGGCCGAGCAGGTCCTTGAGGAGCCGGGCGGCGCCGTCGACGGCCTGGGCCGGGTCCATCGAGTTGGTGACGCCCAGGCCCTTGGCCGTGGCGGGCATCAGCTGCATCAGGCCCTGGGCCCCGGCGTGGCTCACCGCGTCGGACCGGTAGCCGGACTCCTGCTTGGCCACGGCCGAGAGCAGCGTCGGGCTGACGCCGTAGCGGGCGCCGGCGGCGTTGAAGAGGTCGGCGTAGGGCACCCCGCCGACCTGGGCCGTCCCCGCGGTGCGGGCCCCGGCGGTGCTCGCGTTGACGACGCCGCCCACGCCGCCCACGCCGCCCGTCACGGGGGCGTCGGGGTTGGGCAGCACGCGCCGGATGTAGGTCGGCTCCGAGGGGACGTCGACGAGGCGGATGTCCAGGCCGGTGCGCGGGGCCTCGATCATCTTGCCGTTGCCGGCGTAGATGGCGATGTGGTCGGCGCCGACGTTGCGGTTGGAGCGGTCCCAGGCGATCAGGTCGCCGGGCTTGGCCTCGGCCAGGCTGGCCACCGGCGTGCCCTGGCGGGCCTGGTCGGCGGAGACGCGCGGGAGGTCGATGCCGAACTGCTTGTAGACCGTCTGCACCAGGCCCGAGCAGTCCATGCCCTTGGTCGGGTCGGTGCCGCCCCAGACGGAGGGGAGCCCGATGTACTTGCTGGCGGCGTCGACGACGGCCTGGCCGGCGGTGGTGCCACCGGTCGTGGCGCCACCGGCGAGGGCGCTGTCGAGTGCGGTCGCGAAGGCGCCGGAGGTGGCGGCCGGCTGCACGGGACGCATCACGGCCAGCTGCGACTGCAGCTGCTGGATGCGCGAGGTCACGTCGGCGATGCTCATGCGCCCGCCCCCCGGACCCACGTCTGCAGCGCGATCTCGTCCTGCTCGCGGGCCTCGTGCGCCCGGCGCTCGGCGAGCCGGGCGGCGGTACGCCGCTCCAGCAGCATCTCGATGGCCTCGAGGCGCACCCGGTCGTGCTGCCAGTGCGACTGCGCGGCGGCGGCGATGAGGCCCGCCGACTCGTCGGCCTCGCGCAGCTCGGTGCCGTGGCGCTCGAGCTCGGTCAGGGCCAGCCGCGAGGCGGAGTACGCCGCGGCGTCGGCCGGGACGACCGCGGTCGCGGCGTCGTGGGTCAGCCGGGCGACGACGGTGGCGTGGCGCTCGTGGGCGGCGTCGGCCTCGCGGCGGGCCTGCAGCAGGCCGAGCAGGCTGTCGCGCTCGCGCACGCGGCGGACGCGGGCGACGCTCTCCATCGGGTCACGGTGCCTGCCCATCAGGCCACCAGCTCACGGAGCCGGGCCCAGGTCGGGGCCACCTGGCTGGCGTCGTCCATGTCCTGGCGCAGGAATCCCTCGATCTGCGGCAGCAGCTGCAGCGCCCGGTCGGCGTCGGCGTCGGCGCCGGCGACGTAGGCACCGATCTCGACCAGCTCACGGACCTCGCGGTGCGCGGCGAGCAGCCGGCGCAGGGTGCGGGCGTCGCCCTGCTGGGCGCGGTCGGTGACCGCGGAGGAGACGCGTGAGACCGACTCGAGCACGTCGATGGCGGGGAAGTGGCCGGAGGTGGCCAGCCGGCGGGCGAGCACGACGTGGCCGTCGAGGATCGACCGGGTGGTGTCGCCGATCGGGTCCTGCAGGTCGTCGCCCTCGACGAGCACGGTGTAGAGGCCGGTGATGCTGCCGGAGGCGCTGGTGCCGGCGCGCTCGAGCAGCCGGGGGAGCAGCGCGAAGACGCTCGGCGGGTAGCCGCGCGTCGCCGGCGGCTCGCCGGCGGAGAGGCCGATCTCGCGCTGCGCCATGGCGACGCGGGTCAGGCTGTCCATCATCAGCAGCACGTCGTTGCCGGCGTCGCGGAAGTGCTCGGCGATGCGGCTGGCGACGAAGGCCGCGCGCAGGCGCTCCACCGGGGGCGCGTCGGAGGTCGCGACCACGACGACCGAGCGGGCCAGTCCCTCGGGCCCGAGGTCGCGCTCGATGAACTCGCGGACCTCGCGGCCGCGCTCGCCCACGAGGGCGATCACGGAGATCTGCGCGTCGGTGCCGCGGGCGATCATCGAGAGCAGGCTGGACTTGCCGACGCCGGAGCCGGCCATGATGCCGACGCGCTGGCCGCGGCCGACGGGCACGAGCGCGTCCAGCGCGCGCACGCCGACGCCGATCTGCTCCTCGATGCGAGGACGCGAGAGCGCCTCCGGCACCGGGTGCTCGACGCTCACGTGCGGCAGGTGGGTCAGCGACGGGCCGCCGTCGACCGGTCGGCCGAGGCCGTCCACGACGCGACCGCGCAGCTCCTCCCCGACGGGGATGCGCAGGGGGCCTCCGGTGGCCCGCACGGGCGCGCCGAGGACCAGGCCGGTGGTCTCGCCGAGCGGCAGGCACGACAGGCCGCGCTCGGAGGCGGCCACGACCTCCGCCAGCAGCGGCGAGCCGGAGCGGCGTACCTCCACGAGGTCGCCGACGGCGGCGTCCACGCCGCGCACGCGCAGCTGCAGGCCGAGCAGCTCGGTGACGGTGCCGAGGCGGACGGGGCGGGCGGCCGCGGTGGCCCGCTCGAGCAGGGCGATCCCTCCGGCGCTCA
>JBQGFI010000446.1:0-9259 GCA_052040065.1 Marmoricola sp. | reverse complement strand
CGGCCGTGACCGTGATCGCCTCGGCGCCGGTGGCCAGGCGCGTCGCGACCTTGCGCAGCACCTTGGCCAGCGCCCGCTCCAGCTGCCGCACGCCGGCCTCCCGGGTGTACTGCGTCGCGACCAGGCGCAGCGCCTCGTCCTCGACGGTCACCTCCTCGGGGGTCAGCGCGGCCCGCTCGAGCTGGCGCGGCAGCAGGTGGGTGCGCGCGATGGCGACCTTGTCGTCCTCGGTGTAGCCGTCGAGGGTGACCACCTCCATCCGGTCCAGCAGCGCGTCGGGGATGGTCTCCGCGACGTTGGCCGTGGCCAGGAAGACCACGTCGGAGAGGTCGAGGTCGACCTCGAGGTAGTGGTCGCGGAAGGTGTGGTTCTGCGCCGGGTCGAGCACCTCGAGCAGGGCGGCCGCCGGGTCGCCCCGGTAGTCGCTGCCGACCTTGTCGACCTCGTCGAGCAGCACGACGGGGTTCATCGAGCCGGCCTCCGCGATCGCCCGGACGATGCGGCCCGGCAGCGCACCGACGTAGGTGCGGCGGTGGCCGCGGATCTCGGCCTCGTCGCGCACGCCGCCCAGGGCCACGCGCACGAACTCCCGCCCGAGCGCGTGCGCCACGGACTCCCCCAGCGACGTCTTGCCGACGCCGGGAGGGCCGACCAGCGCCAGCACGGCACCCGAGCCGCGGCCGCCGACGACCTGCAGGCCGCGCTCGGCGCGGCGGGCGCGGACGGCGAGGTACTCCACGATCCGGTCCTTGACGTCGTCGAGGCCGTGGTGGTCGGCGTCGAGGATCTCGCGGGCGCCGGCCACGTCGGTGCGGTCCTCGGTGCGCACCGACCACGGCAGCTCCAGCACGGTGTCGAGCCACGTGCGGATCCAGCCGGACTCGGGGCTCTGGTCGCTGGCGCGCTCGAGCCTGCCGACCTCGCGCAGCGCGGCCTCGCGCACGTGCGTGGGCAGGTCGGCCGACTCGACGCGCGCGCGGTAGTCGTCGGTGCCCTCGGGCTCGTCCTCGCCGAGCTCCTTGCGGATCGCGGCGAGCTGCTCGCGCAGCAGGAACTCGCGCTGCCGCTTGTCCATGCCCTCGCGCACGTCGTTGCTGATCTTCTCGCTGACCTCGAGCTCGGCGAGGTGCTCCCGCGACCAGGCGACGACGAGGTCCAGGCGGGCGTCGACGTCGGGGGTCTCCAGCAGCTCGCGCTTCTGCTCGTCGCCGAGGTACGACGCGTAGCCCGCCAGGTCCGCGAGCGCTCCGGGGTCGGTGACCTGCTGGACCTGGTCGACGACCTGCCAGGCGTTGCGGCGCTGCAGGATGGCGACGGTCGTGCGCTTGAACTCCTCGGCCCGCTCCCGCGTGGCCTCGCTGACGGCGCCGGTGGCGACCGGCTCGGCCTCGACCCACAGGGCGGCCCCGGGCCCCGGCACGCCGTGCCCGATCCGGACGCGCTCGCCGGCACGCAGGACGGCTGCGCGCGCCCCGCCGGGGAAGCGGCCGACCTGCTCGATGGTCGCGACCACGCCGTGCGTGGCCCAGCGGTCCGGCAGGCGCGGAGCGAGCAGGAGTCGGTCGCCGGCGGAGGCCTGGGCCGCCTCGACGACGGGCCGCACGTCCCCGTCCATCTCCAGCGGCCCCACCATGCCCGGCAGCACGACGGTGTCGGGCACCGACAGAAGGGGCAGGTGCAGGGGCTCGTGGTGGGACGCCTCGTGGTGCTCGTGCTCGGTCATGGTCTCCTCGATCCTTGAGTCTGATCGGCTCAACCCCGGATCTCCGACCCCTGTTCCGCGGCGGTGTCCGCCGAGGGCGAACGCCCCGCCGGCGTCGCCCTGCGACGGGTCGCGGCCCTCGTCGTGCTGCGAGCCGTCACGAGGGCAGACGGTCGGCCCGGGCCGCCACCAGCTCCTCGGGCGCGCTGAGCCGCCAGGCCTCGAAGACCAGCTCGGCCAGCTCGTCGCGCTCCACACCGTCGAGGTGCACCACCACCCAGCCGAAGCGCCCCGCGGTGAACTGGACCTCGAAGACCTCCGGTCGCTCCGCGACCAGCGCGAGCTGCTCGGCGCGCAGCTGCTTGAGCCCGACGGTGGCGGTCTCGGGCCACAGGTAGCCGAAGCCGCGGCCGGCGACCACGAAGCCAGACCAGGCGTCGTGCGTGTCGTCCTGCGTCACCTGCGGGAGCTGGTGCACCAGGTCGAGGCAGTCGGAGATGCTGCACGGCACGCGGGCGAGCGTAGCCAGCCGCGCCGACGACCGACACGCCGTACGACGGCTTCGGCGATCCGCGGGACACCGGGCCGGGACGCCCCGCATACTTCGCACGTGCCCGGGCCCCGGGTCCCCGGTCTCTCGGTCACCACGTCTCCTCGGGATGTCACTCCATGCGCCAGCCGCTGCGTCGCCTCGCCCCCCTCACCGCCGGCCTCGTCGCCGCCTCGCTGCTCGCCGCCTCGCCGGCGCTCGCCGCGCCGTACGACCCGGAGGCGGAGTGCGCGTCCCCGGAGGTGCCCACCCGGGCCCCCGAGGCCAACCAGGCGCCCGTGCTGGGTGCCGACACCCTGACGGTCCGCGGCGGGACCATCGTCGACCTCCCCGTGCTCGCCAACGACACCGATCCCGACGCCGACCCCCTCGCGGTGCTCAGCACGGGCGGTGCCACCCGGGGCTCGGCCTGCGTGCTCGACACGGGATCCGTCCGCTACTTCGCCGACCCCACCCGCTTCGACCGCCGCGCCAGCTTCACCTACTCCGCCACCGACGGCGAGCGGCTCCGCTCCGCGCCGGTCACCGTGCAGGTGAAGGGCACCAAGGCCGTCAAGCCGGTGCTGCGCCTCGCGCTGCGCACCGACCGGGACGGCAAGGTCACCCGGAGGGCGGCGCTGCGCTTCACCAACCCCAACGACGAGGCGATCACGGTCTGGGGCCTCGACGAGAGCGGCGAGAACATCCGGATGCGGCGCACCATGAACCCCGGCGGCTCCTTCGTGTGGCGCACCGGCGCCCCGCGCGTGCAGTACGTCGCCCTGGTCAAGCCCCGCTCCGAGGACCCCTTCTTCGTCAACGGGGGCATCCTCAACAACCGGACCGGTCGCCAGGCGGCGTACTACGTCGGCATGTCCTTCAGTGCGCTCACCACGACCTACGACGAGGCCGAGCGCCGCGCCGCGGCCTCGGGCGCCTCGCTGGCCTCGCTGCTGGACGTCGTCCGCGCGCAGCGCTGAGGGCCCTAGACGTTGCCGATGACCTCGGTGAGCGTGATCCGCAGGGCCACCCGCGCGGGGTTCTCGCGCGGCTGCCGGTAGCGGGCGGCGTAGCGCCGCTCGCCCTCTGCCACGGAGGCGGGGTCCTCGAGCACCTCGGCGGTGCCGTGGAGCGTCGACCAGCGGCGCCCGTCGACCTGGCTCACCGCGATGCGCGGGTCGCGCCGCAGGTTGGCGACCTTCTGCGAGGTGCGCGAGGTGATCGCCCAGGCCTGGCCGCGGTCGGGGTCGACGGCGACGCCCATCGGCACCACGTGCGGCGACCCGTCGGCGCCGAGCGTCACCACGCTGCACAGGTGGCGCTCGCGCCAGAAGTCGAGGTGCTCGTCGGCGAGCTCGCGGTGGCGGCTCATCCGGAGTAGGGCACCTCGCTGCGCCACGACGCCTCGTCCTGCTCGAGCGCGGCGCGGATCGCGCCCGCCACCGCGCCGTGGGAGAAGGGGCCCTCCTCGGCCAGCGTGCCGCGCACCGTGACCGACACGGCCCGGATCCCCGAGGGCTGCAGCGCCGCGTCGAGGCTGTGCACCAGGTTGCGCACCGCGGCCTTCTGGACGCCGAGCGAGGCCGCCTCGTGCCACGGCCGGTCGGCCGCCATGCTGCCGGTGACCGAGACCCGGGCGCCGGCCGGCATCGCCGGCCGGGCGGCCTGGACGACGCTCAGCAGCGCGCCGACCCCGAGCGCGACGTCCTCGGCGAGCCCGGCTGGGGTCAGGGTCAGCGGGCCCTCCTGCCGCCAGGCGCTGGGGTTGAAGTGCACCAGGGCGACGTCGCCGACCCGCCCCACCAGCTCGGCCACGACCGCGCGCACCGCGGCGTCGTCGGTCAGGTCGACCACGGCCGTGGCGCACGCCACGCCCGCCGTGGCGGCATGGGCCGCCAGCTCGTCGAGCACGTCGCGGTCGGTGCCGAGCAGCACCAGCGGGTGCCCCTCGTCCGCCAGCAGCCGGGCGAGGTGGCCGCTGACGCCGGGGCCGGCGCCCGCGACCAGGGCGGCTCCCGCGACGAGCGTCATGCCTTGCGCAGCATCTCGGCGACGAGGAAGGAAAGCTCGAGGCTCTGCACGCGGTTCAGGCGCGGGTCGCAGACCGACTCGTAGCGCCCGGCCAGGTCGGCCTCGCTGAGCTCCTCGCCGCCGCCCACGCACTCGGTGACGTCGTCGCCGGTGAGCTCGACGTGCAGCCCGCCGGGCCAGGTGCCGACGGCGCGGTGGACGTCGAAGAAGCCCTGGACCTCCTCGATGACGTCGTCGAAGCGGCGGGTCTTGTAGCCCGAGGACGCCTCGAAGGTGTTGCCGTGCATCGGGTCGCACACCCAGGCCACGTCGACGCCCGCGGCGTGCACCTTCTCCAGCAGGGGCGGCAGCGCCTCGCGGATCCGGCCCGCGCCCATCCGGGTGATGAAGGTGAGCCGTCCGGCCTCGTTGGTGGGGTTGAGCCGACCGGCCAGGGCGATGGCGTCGTCGGCCGTGGTCGTGGGCCCGAGCTTCACGCCGATGGGGTTCTGGAGGTGGCTGAGCAGCTCGCCGTGCGCGCCGTCGAGCTGGCGGGTGCGCTCGCCGATCCACACGAAGTGGCTCGAGACGTCGTAGGGCAGCTGGGTGCGGCTGTCGGTGCGGGTCAGCGCGTGCTCGTACTCCAGCACCAGCGCCTCGTGGCTGGAGTGGAAGTCGACCCGGCGCAGCTCGTCGACGTCGACGCCGATGGCCTCCATGAAGGACATCGCCTTGTCGATCTCGCCGGCCAGCTGCTCGTAGCGACGGCCGACGTCGGACCCGAGGACGAAGTCGGTGTTCCACGTGTGCACCTGGCGCAGGTCGGCGTAGCCGCCGGTGACGAAGGCGCGCACCAGGTTGAGCGTCGCGGCCGAGGCGTTGTAGACGTCGACGAGGCGCTGCGGGTCGGGCACGCGGGACTCGGCGGTGAAGTCGAAGCCGTTGACGGCGTCGCCGCGGTAGGCCGGCAGCGTCACGCCGTCGCGGGTCTCGAAGTCGCTGGAGCGCGGCTTGGCGTACTGCCCGGCCAGCCGGCCCAGCTTGACCACCGGGACCGAGGCGGCGTAGGTGAGCACGACCGCCATCTGGAGCAGCACCCGCAGCTTGTTGCGGGTGTTGTCGGCGGTCACGCCGGCGAAGGTCTCGGCGCAGTCGCCGCCCTGCAGCAGGAACGCCTCGCCCCGGGTGACGGCGGCGAGCTTGGTCTTCAGCTCGTCGCACTCACCGGCGAAGACCAGCGGCGGCATCTGGCGCAGCCGGGTCACGGCGGCGTCGACGGCGGCGCGGTCGGGGTAGGACGGCTGCTGGGCCGGCCCCATGGCGTGGAGGTCGGTCAGGGAGGGGACTGCTGCGGACACCCGCCCATGGTAGGTGCGCCGGAGGGCGGCACCCGAATCGCGCGTCGTCGGTGGACCTCCCGGGTGCGGCGAGGGGCTACTCGGAGAGGTTCTCCACGTCGCGGAAGCGCCCGCCCTCGGGCTTGTGGATCACCATCGTGATGCCCCAGAGCACGATGCCGATGAGCATCAGCACCGCCGCGATCTGGTAGACGATCGCGCCGCGGTCGACCCAGGGCCCGAGCAGGAAGGCGCAGAGCACCGCGGCGACGGCCGGGGTGTAGCCGGGCGACCGGAAGCCGCCGCGACCGGGGTCGCGGCGCAGCACCAGGCAGGCGACGTTGACGATGAGGAAGACGGTCAGCAGCAGCAGCGAGGTGACGCTCGCCAGGTTGAGCACGACCTCGCTCTCGGCGCGCGAGGCGACGTAGATGATCAGACCGAGCGCCAGGACGGTCGAGAAGGCGATGCCGACGTACGGCGCGCGGGTGGTGCGCGAGACCTTGCCCAGCGCCCGCGGGAGCACGTCCTGGTTGGCCAGGCCGTAGAGCAGGCGGCTGGCCATCAGCATGTTGATCAGCGCGGTGTTGGCCACGGCGAAGACGGCCAGGAAGGGGAAGATCCGGTCGATCGGGAAGTCCGGCGCCCCGACCCGCACCACCTCGAGCAGTGCGCGCCCCTCGGCGGCGTTGGTGATCTGCTCGTCGGTCAGGACGACGACCACCGAGACCGCGACGAGCATGTAGATGATCACCGCGATGCCGAGGCCGGTGAGCAGCGTGCGCGGGAAGATCCGCTCGGGGTCCTGGGTCTCCTCGACCATGTTGACCGAGTCCTCGAAGCCGACCATGGCGAAGAAGGCGATGGAGGTCGCCGCGGTCACGGCGAGGAAGAGTCCCTTGTCGCCGGAGTCGACGAAGGTGGTGACCCGGCCGAAGTCGGCGTTGCCCTGCGACATGGCGAAGAAGCCCACCCCGATGACGATCGCCAGCGCGGCCACCTCGACCAGCGTGAGGATGACGTTGAACTTCACCGACTCGCCCACGCCGCGGAGGTTGATCAGCGCGAGCAGCACCATGAAGCCGAGCGCGATCGCGGTGATGGTGCCGGTGCTCGGCTCCGCGTCGATCCAGCCGTTGGCCACCAGGCCGCCCGCGAGGTTCTGCGCCAGCACGTTGGACGACGTCGCCGCGCTCGTGATGCCCGAGCAGATGACGCCGAAGGCGACCAGGAAGGTCACGAAGTGGATGCCGAAGGCCTTGTGCGTGTAGAGCGCGGCGCCCGCGGCCCGGGGGTACTTGCAGACCAGCTCCAGGTAGGACAGCGCGGTCAGCGTGGCCACCACGAAGGCCACCAGGAAGGGCAGCCAGGCGATGCCGCCGACGATGCCGGTGAGCTGGCCGGTGACGGCGTAGACGCCCGCGCCGAGGATGTCGCCGACGATGAAGAGGAGCAGGAGCTTGGGCCCCATGACCCTCTTGAGCTCGATCTGCTCGGTGCTGGTGTCGGTCGAGCTGGACATGGCGGCCTCCCGGGATCACCGAACCCTGAGGGTTCCCTGAGCACATCGTGGACCCTGCCCGGCCCACCCGCCAGCATTTCGCGCCGTTCGCGGACGGCGCGGCGCACGGGGCGCCCTAGCCGAAGAAGACCTCGGCCTCGGCGTACTGGGCGGGGTTGACGAGCTTGAGCTCGCCGGTGCCCTCGATCAGCGGCACCCGCACGATGTCGGTGCCGCGCAGCGCCATCATGGTGCCGAAGTCGCCGTCGTGCACCGCGTCGATGGCGTGCAGCCCGAAGCGGGTCGCCAGCCAGCGGTCGAACGCCGTGGGCGTGCCGCCGCGCTGCACGTGCCCGAGCACGACCGCGCGGGCCTCCTTGCCGGTGCGGTCCTCGATCTCGCGGGCCAGCCGGTCGCCGATGCCGCCGAGACGCACGTGGCCGAAGGCGTCCTTCTCACCCGAGACGAGGGTCATGCCGTCCTCGCCCTCGGTCTCGCGGGGCACCGCACCCTCGGAGACCACGATGATCGGGGCGTACTGCTTCTCGAAGCGCGCCTCGACGTGGGCGCAGACCTGCTCGATGTCGAAGGGCTGCTCGGGGATGAGCACGACGTTGGCACCGCCGGCGATGCCGGCGTGCAGCGCGATCCAGCCGGCGTGACGGCCCATCACCTCGACCACGAGCACCCGGTGGTGCGACTCGGCCGTGGTGTGGAGCCGGTCGATGGCCTCCATCGCGATGTTGACCGCGGTGTCGAAGCCGAAGGTGAAGTCGGTGGCGTTGAGGTCGTTGTCGATCGTCTTGGGCACGCCGACGACGTTGACGCCGAGGTCGCCGAGCTTGGTCGCGACCCCGAGGGTGTCCTCGCCCCCGATCGCCACGAGCGCGTCGACGCCGAGGTCGGCGAGGTTGGCCTTGATCTGCTCCACGCCCCCCTCGACCTTGAAGGGGTTGGTGCGCGAGGAGCCGAGCACCGTGCCGCCCCGCGGGAGGATGCCGCGCACCTGCGGCACGCCGAGCTCGGTGGTGACGCCCTCGAGCGGACCCTTCCAGCCGTCGCGGAAGCCGACGAAGTCGTAGCCGTACTCCCCCACGCCCTTGCGGACCACGGCCCGGATCACGGCGTTGAGGCCGGGGCAGTCCCCGCCTCCGGTCAGCACTCCGACGCGCATCTGGGCTCCCTCGTCTCGACGGCTCAAACGGCTTGGATCGTTCCACATCCCCGGGGGCGGGTCGAGGGCGCCCGGTCAGCCCCGGTCAGCCCCGGTCGCGGAAGTGGTCGGCCGCCTGCTGCACCTGCGCGACGTAGGCCGCCCAGCCCGCGGCGTCGCGCTGGTCGTGGGCGCGGCCCCCGCGACCGGCGATGGTCTCGCGCACGACGTCGGCGTGGCCGGCGTGGTGCGCGGTCTCGTCGAGGTGGTGCACGAGGAGCCACCCCAGCGTGGTGTCGCGGCGGTCCTCGGGCCACCACGGCACGTGGGCCGGCGCGGAGAGCCCGAGCTCGCGCACGGTGGCGTCGCTGTGCGCCCAGACCCGGCGGTAGAGGTCCACCAGCTCCTCGCGCGACTCCTCGGCCGTGGCCCACAGGTCGTCACCGGCCTCGTAGAGCGCCTCGTCGTCCCAGGCGGGCGGGTCGGGGAAGGGTCGGCCGACGCACGCCCCCAGGTAGCCCATCTCCACCCCCGTGGTGTGCTTCAGCAGCCCCAGCAGGCTGGTGCCGGTGGGGGTCATCGGTCGGCGCACGTCGTGCTCGGAGAGCCCGTCGAGCGTGCCGAGCAGGTGCTCGCGCTCGCGCTGCAGGTAGCGCAGCAGCAGCTCGGCGTGGTCGGGGGCGCGCGGGTCGAGTGCGGGAGCGGCTTCGGACTCGGTCATGACGGCGAACCTACGACGGCCCACCGACGGTGTCAGCCCTGCAGCCGGGCCACCTCGGCCGCGGCGCGCTCGCGCTCCGCCCGGGCCTCGGCCACCACCTCGTCGGCGTCGGCCAGCGCGTCCTCGGTCTCCTCGCGCTCGTCGTCGACCTCGTCGACGCCCACCTCGATCTCGGCCAGGCGCCGGCGCAGCTCCTCGGCGTCGCCCTGGAGCTTCAGCCGGCGCGCGTCGAGGTCCTGCAGCGCCGCGCGGACCTCGTCCCGCTCGCGCTCGGCCTGGTCGAGCTGCTCCTGCGCCTGCGCGAGC
>JBQGFI010000445.1:0-1516 GCA_052040065.1 Marmoricola sp. | reverse complement strand
TCAGGCGCTCAGCGACATCGGCCCGTAGACCTCGCGGTCGCCCTCGAAGAGGGTGACCGAGGCGACGCCGTCGTCGGCGAGGTCGGGGTAGCTCTCCCCCAGCCAGCTCTCGGCGTCGCTGCGGCTGGGGAACTCCGCGCGCTCCCGGTCGAGCACCCGGCCGTCGGCGTCGAGCAGCTGCCACCACCACGGCACCTGGTCGCTGCGGCTGCTGGCGAAGGTCGGTTCGGGCGCGTTGGTCACGGTGTCTCCCAGGGGGTCAGGCGCGGACGTCGGTCACGACGAAGGGCGGCTTGGTCACGACGAAGGACTGCCCCCGGCCGCGGACGTCGACCAGCACCGCGTCGTCGAGCCCGACGGCACGGTCGAGCAGGGCCAGGGCGATCCCCTGCTTGAGGGTGGGGCTGAAGGTGCCGGAGGTCACCGTGCCGACCGGCGTGCCGTCGACGGTGGTCACCCGCATGCCGGGCCGCGGGATGGCGCGCACCTGCGCGCGCAGCCCGCGCAGCAGCCGCGCGGGCTTCGCCGCGCGCTCGGCGACGAGCACGTCCGTGCCGGCGAAGTGCGGCTTGTCCCAGCCGACCGCCCAGCCCAGGCGCGCCTGGACCGGTGTGACGTCGAGCGAGATGTCCTGCCCGTGCAGCGGGTAGCCCATCTCCGTGCGCAGCGTGTCGCGGGCCCCGAGGCCGCAGGCCACCAGGCCGTACGCCGCTCCGGCCGCGACCAGGGCGTCCCACACGCCCAGCGCCTCGGCGGCGTCGACGACGAGCTCGTAGCCGACCTCGCCGGTGTAGCCGGTGCGGCAGACCACCACCGAGGCGCCGCCGAGATCGGCCTCGACGAAGCTCATGTAGGCGTGGCCGACGGGGAGGCCGACCTCCCGCAGCACGTCCTCGGCCCGCGGCCCCTGCACGGCCAGCACCGCGCGGGCCGCGTGCAGGTCCTCGACCTCGACGCCGTCGGGCGCGCCCTCGCGCACCCGGCGCAGCACCTCGGCGCTGTTGGCGGCGTTGGGCACGAGCATCGCGCGCTCGGCGTCGTGGACGTAGACGATGAGGTCGTCGACCACGCCGCCGGTCGCGTCGTCGCAGAGCAGGGTGTACTGCGCCTGGCCGGGACCGAGGCGCGAGAGGTCGTTGGTGAGCAGGCCGTCGAGGTGGGCGAGCGCCCCCGGGCCGCGCACCTCGGCCGTGCCGAGGTGGCTCACGTCGAAGAGCCCCACCGCCTCACGCACCGCGGTGTGCTCGCGGACGACGCCGCCCCCGGCGTACTCCAGCGGCATCTGCCAGCCACCGAACGGCGCGAGCTTGGCGCCGAGGGCCACGTGGCGCTCGTGGAGCGGGGAGGTCTGCAGCGGGGCGCCCTGGTCGGCCTCGTCGGACATGCGGCGAACGTACCCCAGCCGTCGGTCGGGGCCTCCGCCTACGATGCCTCGCGTGACGACCTACACGCTGCGCAAGGGCAGTCCGGCCAAGACCCGCACCGACGTCGTGGTGGTCGGGGTGGTCCGCCGCGG
>JBQGFI010000444.1:0-4921 GCA_052040065.1 Marmoricola sp. | reverse complement strand
CCTGGCGGCGGCCGGGCGCGTGACGCTCTTCGCCAGCCGCTGGCGACCGGCCTGGGTCGCCGGCACCGCCATGCTGGGCGTGGCCAAGATCCTGGAGAACATGGAGATCGGCCACAACGTCATGCACGGCCAGTGGGACTGGATGAACGACCCCGAGATCCACTCCAGCACCTGGGAGTGGGACACCGCGCAGCCGGCCGAGCAGTGGAAGCACAGCCACAACTACGTGCACCACCAGTTCACCAACGTGCTCGGCCACGACAACGACATCGGCTACGGCATCCTGCGCATGGCGCGCGAGCAGAAGTGGCACCCGGCCAACCTCGGGCAGCCGGTCTACAACGCGCTGCTCGCCACGCTCTTCCAGTGGGGCGTCGCGCTGCACGACCTCGACATCGAGTCGATCCGCAAGCGGGAGAAGGACCCGGAGGTGATGAAGAAGCAGCTGGCGCAGATCGGGCGCAAGGTCCGCCGCCAGGTCGGCAAGGACTACGTGCTCTTCCCGCTGCTGACCGGGCCCGCCTGGCGCAGCACCATGAGCGCCAACATGACCGCCAACCTGATGCGCAACCTGTGGTCCTACATGATCATCTTCTGCGGTCACTTCCCCGACGGGGCGCTGCACTTCACCGAGGAGGAGATCGAGGACGAGACCCGCGCGGAGTGGTACCTGCGCCAGATGCTCGGCTCGGCCAACTTCGACGGCGGGCGCCTGCTGCACATCCTGTCGGGCAGCCTCGGCTACCAGATCGAGCACCACGTCTTCCCCGACCTGCCGAGCAACCGCTACGCCGAGATCAGCGAGCGGGTGCGCCCGCTGTGCGAGAAGTACGGCATCCCCTACACCACCGGTCCGCTGCACCAGCAGTACGGCCAGGCGCTGCGCACGATCATGAAGCTCTCGCTGCCCAACCGCATGACCACGGCCGACCGCCCCGACGGACCGCACGGTCCCGAGGTGCCGCGTGGCCGGGTCAGCGACGCCCAGCGCCAGCAGAAGCGTCGCGAGCTGGGCGGCTGGAGCTCGCGGGCCAGCGCATGATCGACCAGCCCCGCGTCGGGATCGGCGCACTCGCCTTCGCCAGCCGCGGCGACCTCGGCCTCGACAAGATGCGCGTGGTGCAGTGCGCGCTGAGCCGCATCTGCGGCGTCTGCGCGCAGACGCTCGACCGACCCGTGGTCTTCCTCGGCAGCGAGCAGGAGGCGGCCCGCAACGCCTTCTGGTTCCCGCCGACCCACCGCTCCTGCGCGGAGCACGCGCTGCGCACCTGGGCGCGCGACTGGCCGGCCTCGATGGGCCAGCGTGAGCCGGTCGACCGCTGGGTGATGGTGGCGACCTCGGGCTTCGAGTTCGTCCGGCCCACGCGTGAGCTGGTCGACCGGCGGCCGACCTTCGTCCCCAACTCGCTGGTCGAGGAGCTGCCGGTCCCGGCCTGAGTCCCACCGGGGTGCGAGCATGCGCTCATGACCGGAGCCGGGGCTGTGCGGGTCGTCGGGGTCGACGCCGCCCGGTGCCTGGCGCTGGCGGGGATGATGGCCACGCACGTGCTCCCGGCCTACGACCCGGCCACCTTCGAGGTGGGTCTCGCCCACCAGTGGGCCTCCGGGCGTGCGTCGGCCCTCTTCGCGGTGCTCGCGGGTGTCGGCCTGGCCCTTGCCACGGGAGGCACGACGCCGTTGCGGGGACGCGCGCTCGGTGCTGCGGCGAGCAGCGTCACCGTGCGTGCGCTGCTGATCGCCGCCCTCGGCCTCACGCTGGGGCCGCTGGACTCGGGTGTCGCGGTGATCCTGGCCTACTACGGGGTGTTCTTCCTGCTGGCCGTGCCGTTCCTCGGGTTGCGAGCCCGATGGCTCTACGCCGTGGCGGTGCCGTGGGTCGTGCTGGCCCCGGTGGCCTCACAGGCGTTGCGGCCCTCGCTGCCCGAGCGGGGTCCGACCGTCAACCCTGCGTGGTCCTCGCTGGTCGACCTGTCGCAGCTGCTCTCGGAGCTGACCTTCACCGGCTACTACCCCGCGGTCCCGTGGCTGGCCTACCTGCTGCTCGGGATGGCGGTCGGACGCTCCGACCTGCGGGCGACCTGGGCCCCGGCAGTGCTCGTGGCCCTGGGTGCCGGCGTCGCGCTGCTGGCCGCCGGCACCTCCGACCTGCTCACGCGACTCCCGGCCGCCTCAGCGGTCTTCGTCGACTTCTACGGCTCGGTGGAGGCCGCGCAGCTCGGCCTCTCGCTGGGGCTCGGGGGGACCACGCCGACGGACTCCTGGTGGTGGCTGGCCGTCCGCACGCCGCACTCCGGCACGCCCCTCGACCTCGCGCAGACCGCGGGCAGCGCCTGTCTCGTGCTCGGACTCGCGCTGCTGCTCGGCCGGCTCGCTCCCCGCGCCGTGCAGGTGGTGCTCGGCGCCGGCGCGATGACGCTGACGTTGTACTCGCTGCACGTCGTGCTCCTGGCCACGGTGTGGGACCAGGAGACCATCGCCGCCTACCTGCAGCACCTGCTGCTGGCACTGGGGATCGGGGCCGTCTTCGCGCTGCTGCGCAGGCGCGGGCCGCTGGAGGCTCTCGTGGCTGCCGTCAGCGGCCGGGTGCGACGCAGCGTCGCGGGTCCCGCCGGCACCGCGGTGCCCTAGTGTCGCCGACATGGCGACCAAGCCCGTCCTCCTCGACGCCGACGGTCTCGAGGTGCGCGTCACCAGCCCCGACCGGGTGATCTACCCCGCCACCGACCGGACCCCGGAGGTCAGCAAGCAGCAGGTGGTCGAGTACTACCTCTCGGTCGCCGACGGGGTGATGCGCGCGCTGCGCGACCGGCCGACGGCGCTCGAGCGGTGGACCACCGGCGTCCACGAGGGCATCACCCTGGCGACCGGCCGCGGCGACAAGAGCGACGCCTTCTACTCCAAGCGGGTGCCCAAGGGCGCGCCGGCGTACGTCGAGACGGCCCGCGTGGCCTTCCCGAGCGGCCGGCCCGCCGACGAGGTCTGCGTGGCCAACATCGCCACGGTCGGCTGGTGCGCCCAGATGGGCACCATCACGTTCCACCCCTGGCCGACGCGGCGCGACGACAACGACCACCCCGACGAGCTGCGCATCGACCTCGACCCGCAGCCCGGCACCTCCTTCACCGACGCCGTGCGCGTCGCCGGCGTCGCCCGGGAGCTGCTCGCCGAGCACGGCCTGACCGGGTGGGCCAAGACGAGTGGCAACCGGGGCGTCCACGTCTACGTGCGCATCGAGCCGCGGTGGGACTTCGTCGACGTGCGCCACGCGGCGCTCGGCCTCGGGCGCGCGCTGGAGCAGCGTGACGACGGTGTCACCACCAAGTGGTGGAAGGAGGAGCGGGGCGAGCGGATCTTCGTCGACTTCAACCAGAACTGCCGCGACCGCACCATCGCCTCGGCGTACTCCCTGCGGCCGCAGCCGGGTGCGCCGGTCTCCACGCCGGTGACCTGGGAGGAGCTGGCCGGCCTCACCGATCCGCGTGAGCTCAACCTGTGGAGCGTCCCCGAGCGCCTCGCCGACGGCGACCCCTGGGCCGGCATCGACGACGCCCCCGGCGACCTCACCCCGCTGATCGAGCTGTACGACGCGTCGCCCCAGGGGGAGGCCAACTACCCGCCCGACTACCCCAAGATGCCGGGGGAGCCGCCCCGCGTGCAGCCGTCGAAGAAGGTCGCCTCGCACTGGGACGAGCAGGGCAACCGGGTCGAGGACTGACCGGGCCGCCTGCTAGGCGGGCGGGTCGACGTCGGCGCCCAGCGAGCGGGCGAAGGAGCGCAGGCTCTCCAGGCCGAAGGAGTCGATCGGCGGGTACGCCGTGGCGCTGAGGCGGTGGACGACCTGGCGCACCCCCTTGTCGCCGAGCGCGGCCGCGAGGACCTCCTGCGCGGCGAGCAGCCGCTCGGCGTCGGGGAGGTCGGCGAGGTCGGGGTGGTGCACCTCGACCGAGAGGCGCCCGGCGTCGACGCGCGCGCCGACGGAGACGCCGCCGAGCGCGATGCTGCGACCCGCCACCTCGAGGGTGGTGGTGAGGTCGGCGAGCGGCGGGCGGGGTGCCGCGCCGCGCTTGCGGAACAGGGCCATGGCTGCCGCAGCCTAGGTCATGCCCGGGTCGTCGCGTGTCCGGGCCCGTCGCCCCGGCGGGGGTGCTGGTGCTCGAGCAGGTGCAGCACCGGGACGCGGAGCCGGCGCTCGGCGCGGGAGGTCCAGTCGAGGTGGAAGAACTCACGCACGAGGTGGGGGCGGGTCACGATGATCACCTCGCGCGCGTCGAGCCGGGCGACCTGGTCCTGCAGCGCCTGCACGGGCTCCTGGCAGACCGGGGACCCGGTGGCGCAGGCGCCGGTCGCCTCCAGGGCCGCGACCGAGGAGCGGACCCGGGCGCGGCACTCGGTCAGCAGCTCGTCGCGCAGCTGCTCGTCGCCGTCGCCGGGCACCGTGACCGGCGGCGCGACGAAGACCTCCCCGGTCGACAGCGCGCCCATGGCGCCCTCGACGCCCCGAGCCGGGTCCTCGACGGGCAGCAGCACGTGGTAGCAGACCTGCTCGTCGATGCCCTCGTGCAGCGCGCGCAGCTGGGCGGCGTCGACCTGGTCGATCTCGTGCTCGACCAGCACGACCACGTCGTAGAAGTCGGCGCCGGAGCCCATCACCCCAGCATGCCGCCGACCTCAGGCGTTGTCGACGCGCAGGACGGAGCCGAGATCGTAGCGGGCGACCTCCTCGAGCTGCTCGTAGCCGCAGGAGGCCGGGTCACGGTCGGGACGCCACCGCTTGAACTGCGCGGTGTGCCGGAAGCGTCGCCCCTCCATGTGCTCGTAGCCCACCTCGAGCACGCGCTCGGGGCGCAGCGGGGTGAAGGAGAGGTCCTTGCCCTGGCTCCACCGGCTCTGGGTGCCGGGCACCCGGTCGGGGTTGGCGACC
>JBQGFI010000443.1:0-17175 GCA_052040065.1 Marmoricola sp. | reverse complement strand
AGCTGGGCGAGGGCCGCTGCGGCCGCGGCTCCGACATGCGCGTCGAGCTGGCCTACCGGGTCGGCGACGGGCCGGAGCAGGTGGGTGTCGGGACCGCGGCCGACCGCTACGGCGCGATCGGCCTGCTGCTCGACCGCGACTGCGCCTCCCGCGTGCTCGCCGAGGCCGCCGACCTCAGCGTCGGGGAGCCCCGGCGCACCGACGACGACGGAGAGCCCGTGCTCGAGCTGCCGCTGGAGCTGCGGCCCACGGGCACGCGGGACGACGTCGTGTGGGCCGGTCTCGAGGACACCGTGCTCTTCCGGCAGGCGCCGGGCTCGGCCTCCGTCGAGGCGGGCACCCGGGTGCCACTCGGGCCCGGCGACCCGCCCGTGCGGCTGCTGCTGCGGGTGGGTCCGGGGCGATGCGACCCGCACGCGCTGGCGGAGGACAAGGTCGGCACGCTCTTCGCGATGCGGGTGGAGGCGCCTGGCGTGCCGGCCGAGGCGGGTGCCTACCTGCCGCTGACGCACGCCGACCGCGCGGCGCTGAGGGGCTTCATCCCCGTCGCGTGCGGCTGGTGACGGCGTGCAGCGTGCAGCCGAGGACCAGTGCCCAGAAGGCGGCCCCGACGCCGGCCAGCGTCACCCCCGAGGCCGCGACCACCAGCGTGACGCCGGCGGCGGCACGGCCCTCCTCGGCGGCGAGCGCCTGGGTGGCGGCGGCGGCGAAGCTGCCGAGCAGGGCGACGCCCGCGACCGCCGCGAAGAGCCCCGTGGGCGCGGCCCCCGCGAGCGCGACGACGGCGTTGGCCGCCAGGCCGAAGCCGAGGTAGCCCAGTCCGCAGGTGAGCGCGGCGACCCAGCGACGTGAGGGGTCGCGTCCCGCCTCGGGACCGGCGCTGAGGGCCGCGGCGATGGCGGAGAGGTTGATCGCGTGGCCGCCGAGCGGCGCGCCCAGGGCGGTCGCGGCGCCGCTGTAGCCCAGGGCGGCCCGCACCGGCACGTCGTACCCGAGGCTGCGCATGGTGGCGATGCCCGGGATGTTCTGGCTGGTCATGGTGACCAGGTAGAGCGGCACGGCGAGGGCCACCGCCGCCTGCCACGACAGCTGCGGCGTCGTCCAGGTCAGCGTGGGCGCCGTCTGCGACCACGCCACCGCGCCGTAGCTGCGCTCGAGCGCCATCACGACCAGCGCCGCCACGACGGCGGCCGGCGTCGCCCACCGGCTCGAGACGCAGGTCACCAGGACCCAGGTGCCCACCACGCTGCCGATGGCCAGCGGCTCGTCGGGGAGCAGCCGGAAGGGCACCAGGCACAGCGAGAGCAGCACCCCCGCGAGCATCGCGCTCGCGACCGGGGTCGGGATGAGACCCACCAGGCGCGAGAGCGGGGGCAGCAGGCCGGTCAGGGCGAGGGCGATCCCGGTGATGGCGAAGGCGCCCACCGCCGCGGGCCAGCCGCCGTCGGGCACGGTCTGGACGGCGAGCAGCGCCGCACCGGGGGTCGACCACGCCAGCGTGACCGGACGCCGGGTCAGCAGCGCGAAGCCGACGCACCCCAGCCCCATCGTCAGCGAGAGCACCAGCAGGCCCGACGCCGCCTCGCCCTCGTCGGCCCCCACGGCACGCAGGCCGGTGAGCACCACCGCGAAGGAGGAGGTGAAGCCGACGACGGCGGTGACCAGGCCCGCCATCACCGGCGTCGACCAGCCGTCGGATCGGTGCGCGGTCACGCCGTACGTCTAGCACCCCGGACTCAGCCGGGCCACACCGCCCAGGTCACCTCACCGCCGCGCACCTCCACCGGCGCGCGGGGGGTGTCGCGACCCTTGTGCACGAGGACGTAGGACCCCTCGCGCACCTCGCCGAAGACGAGGGACGGCACCCAGCGGTCGCCGACCGGACGGTCGACCACCGCCACGTGGGGGTGGTGCGCGTGCCCGTGCGCCTCGGAGGGCTCGGGCACGGCCGGCACGATCTCGACCTCGAGGCCCGTCATGGCCGCCGGCATCTCCACGACGACCGCGCCCACGTCGCCCCCGATGTCGAGCAGCACCGAGGTCCCGCGCCCGGCGTGCGGGTTCTCGGCGTGCCCGTGGCCCTCGACGGCCGTCACGACGCGTCGGCGGAGGTCGTGCCCGGCACCGTCTGGTAGCCCCCGCCGGGGAGCCCCAGGTAGGGGAACCGCGACAGCAGCGGCGCGTTGGTGTTCGACGTGCCGTCGGTCACCGCCGAGGCCGCGGCGTCCGGGGTGTACGACGGGTCGACCAGCGGGATCGTGGCGCCGGCGATGGCCCGCAGCTCGGTGGTCACGACGTCGTCGCTGATCCTGCGGCCGTTGGGGAACCCGGCCGGGTCGCCCGCCACCAGTCCGCCGTCGTCGGGCTGCGCGCTCGGCGGGATCGCCACGTTGAGGCGCAGCATGTCGGCCAGGGTGGGGCCGGTGTAGTTCTGGAAGCCGGGCACCACCCCCTCGGGGATGCCCGTGAGCAGGATCGCCTCGAGGTCGGCGCGGGGCTTGCGGTAGGCGGCCAGGTTGGGGAAGACGCCGGGGTAGAGGGCGGGCAGGAGCGCGGCGAGCTCGGGACGCCGCACGTTGCTCCGGTAGCGGCGGTCGCCGTCCGGCGTGCGCGCGTTCCACCGGTCCTTCTCCGCCATCGGCACGAGCACCTCGTTGAAGAGCGGGTTGCCCAGCCGCGAGACCTGCGTGAGCGGCCCGTACTGGACCAGGGCGCTGCGGCGCCGGGAGTAGACCCGGCTGGCGCGACGGCTCGCGGTGGCCCAGACCCCGATCACCGAGCGGCGTCGCATCGGGTCGGTCGGGGTGCGACCGTCGCGCGTCAGGTCCGAGATCGGCACCTGGAGCGCGATCGAGTGCACGTTGAAGGACTGCAGTGAGTTGACGCCGTTCATGTTCGGCATCGAGATCAGGTGGGCCTCGTTGAAGGGCCGCAGCGCCCCCAGGTCGAAGATGCTGCCGAGGTCGACGTGGAAGGCGTCGGCGCGCTGGCCGGCGAAGAAGCGGCGTCGTCCGATGCGGTGCACCGCGGACGCCGCCAGGGCGCCGTAGTCGGGGGTGGAGCGCGGCCCGACGTTGACCGGGGGGCACGGCAGCGACTGCGCCAGCCCGCGCGCCCGGCCGTCCTCGATCCGCGTCACGGAGTAGGACTGCGGCCGGTTCCAGGTGTCGTCGTAGAGCGAGGTGATGGGACCGGTGTTGTAGAGGAACGTCTTCGCGTTGCGCACCTCGGTGGAGAAGTCGAAGCGGTAGATGATGTCGGACCTGGCGTCGGCACTGTGCGAGATGTGGATGTCGTAGACGACGTCGTTGCCGAACTCGTAGAAGTTGGGGCCGCCGTTCGGCAGCTGGAAGGGGATGAAGTTGGCGATGATCGTGACGGTGTCGGGCTTGTCGGGACTCACGAACGCGTAGACGTCGGTGCTGTCCGCGACCGGGTCCTTCGAGATCTCGGGTGCCTCGCGGTGGGACGACATCACTGCCCCCCGGCGGCCGCGGCGAGGATGCTGCGGACCAGCGCGCGGTCGTGCACGACGACCTCGCGGTCGCCGAGCAGCAGGCGCACCTCGTCGGAGTCGTGGTCCTCGACGTACGCGACCACGCTCTCGCGGACCTGCTCGCCCCCGAGCCCCCTCGCTGCGGAGGCCGGAGCCGCGAGGCCCCACGCCCCGGCGGCGACGCCCGCCCCGGTCACCGCGAGGAACTTCCTGCGGTCTGCTTCGCTCATGGCTGGCACCTGCCTTGCTGCAGGGAGGCCTCCCGACGAGGTCCTCCGGTGCAGCGACGCTAGGGACGATCCCGGCGGGGGGCATCGGTCGAATGACCTATGTCGCCCAGCGCGGTCTCACCGGCGTCGGCCAGCACCCCGTGGAACACCGCCCACACGGCCACCGCCGAGCGGGTGCGCAGGCCCGTCTTGTCGAAGACGTGCGCCAGGTGGTGACCCACGGTGCGCGGCGAGATGCGCAGCTGCGTGGCGATGCCGCGGTTGCTCAGGCCCCGGCACGCCAGCCGCAGCACCTCCAGCTCCCGCGGTGTCAGTGCCTGCTCGTCCACGCCCATCCGGCCCGCCTCCCGTGCCCCCGCTCCCGACGCGGAGGACACGGGTGCTTCGGAGCCGGACGGCGCACCGATGGGTCTGGCGTGGGTGGTCTAGCCTCGGCGTGGTGAACGAGAGGGGCGACCGGTGACCCACACGATGCCCGACCAGTCCGCTGTCGACCGGACCACGAGCGAGCTGCAGGCCCTCCCGACCGCGCAGCTGACCGCCCGCGCCCGCGCCGTGCGGTCCGCGGCCACCGGGACCCGCGTCACCTACTCGCCGAAGGTCTTCGTGCCGCTCACGCGGCTGTGCCGCGACCGCTGCGGCTACTGCACCTTCGCCACCGCCCCCCGGCACGTCGAGTCGCCGTACCTCACCCCCGAGCAGGTGCTCGGCATCGCGGCGCAGGGCGCCGAGGCGGGGTGCCACGAGGCGCTCTTCACGCTCGGCGAGGCCCCCGAGCTGCGCTACCCCGAGGCCCGCCGGTGGCTCGACGAGCACGGCTACGCCTCGACGGTCGACTACCTGCGCCACGTCGCCGGCCTGGTGCTGGAGGAGACGGGGCTGCTGCCGCACGCCAACGCCGGCGCGATCTCGTCCGACGAGCTGGCGCTGCTGCGCGAGGTGAGCCCCTCGCAGGGGATGATGCTGGAGTCGCTGCGCGAGGACCTGGCGGCCCACCGCGGCGCGCCCGACAAGGTGCCCGCCCGCAGGCTCGCGACGCTCGAGGCGGCCGGCGAGCTGGCCATCCCCTTCACCACCGGCATCCTGGTCGGCATCGGCGAGACCGAGGCCGACCGCGTGGTGGCGCTGGAGGCCATCGCCGAGAGCCACCGGCGTCACGGTCACGTGCAGGAGGTGATCGTGCAGAACTTCCTGCCCAAGCCCGGCACCGCGATGCGCGGGGCGCCCGCGTGCCCGCCGGAGGACCACCTGCGCGCGATCGCCCTGGCCCGGCTGGTGCTGCCGCCCGACGTCCGCGTGCAGGCGCCGCCCAACCTCTCCGAGACCGACCGGCTCGGCGACCTGCTCGACGCCGGCCTCGACGACTGGGGCGGGGTCTCGCCGGTCACGGCCGACCACGTCAACCCCGAGCGCCCCTGGCCGGCGCTGGACACCCTGCGCGAGGCCTGCGAGGAGCGGGGGCTGGAGCTCGCGCCGCGGCTCACCGTCCACGCGGCGTACGCCGCCGACCCCGAGCGGTGGCTCGACGAGCGGGTCCGCTTCCCGGTGCTCGACCGTGCCGACGCCGAGCTGCTCGGCCGCGACGACCCCGGTGCGACCTGGCCCGAGCGGCACCAGGCCGCCGGCAACGTCGGCACCGGTGCGGAGGTCGTGCAGATCGGTCGTCGCTCGACCGCGTGGTACTCCGGCGCCGACGCGGTGCCGCCCACCCTCGTGCCGGGACGACCCCGTGCCGGCGGTGCCGTGGCCGCGGTGCTCGACGGCGTGCGCGCCGGCGAGACCCCGGGGGAGCAGGAGCTGGTCACGCTCTTCGGGGCCCGCGGCCGCGAGGTCGCGGCCGTGGCCGGGCTGGCGGACGAGCTGCGTCGCGAGATCGTGGGCGACGAGGTCACCTTCGTGGTCAACCGCAACATCAACTACACCAACGTCTGCACCTACAAGTGCACCTTCTGTGGCTTCAGCAAGGGGCCGATGTCGCTGAACCTGCGGGGCAAGCCCTACCTGCTCAGCCTCGACGACGTCGCGGAGCGCGCCGCGGAGGCGTGGGAGAAGGGCGCCACCGAGGTCTGCCTGCAGGGCGGCATCCACCCGCACTTCGACGGCAGCTTCTACGTCGACGTCGCCCGCGCGGTGAAGCAGGCCGTGCCCGACATGCACGTGCACGGCTTCACCGCTCTCGAGGTGATGGAGGGGGCGCGTCGGCTCGAGGAGCCGCTGGAGGCCTACCTGCTGCGGCTCAAGGACGCCGGCCTCTCGACCCTGCCCGGCACGGCGGCGGAGGTGCTCGACGACGAGATCCGGGCGATCCTGTGCCCCGACAAGATCGACACCGAGGAGTGGCTGGAGGTGCACCGGACCGCGCACCGGGTGGGCCTGCGCAGCAACATCACCATCATGTTCGGCTCGGTCGAGCAGCCGGTGCACTGGGCGCGCCACCTGCTGCGCACGGCGGCCCTCCAGCGCGAGACGGGCGGCTTCACCGAGTTCGTCCCGCTGCCGTTCGTGCACATGGCCGCCCCGATCTACCTCAAGCGCGGTGCGCGTCGCGGGCCGACCTGGCGCGAGGCCGTGCTGATGCACAGCGTCGCGCGGATCGCCTACCGCGGCCTCGTCGACAACATCCAGACCTCGTGGGTCAAGCTCGGCCAGGAGGGGGCGCTGCAGCTGCTGCGCGCCGGGGTCAACGACCTCGGCGGGACCCTGATGGACGAGAACATCAGCCGTGCCGCGGGAGCGGCGCACGGCCAGATGGTCACCCCGGACGACCTGCGGCGCCTCGCGCAGCGGGCGGGGCGCCCGCTGGCCCAGCGCACCACGCTCTACGGCCGGGTGGCGTCGCTCGCCGAGCCCGCCTGACCCGTCGCCGGCCGCGGTCGGGTCAGAGGAGACCGCGCTCGGCCAGCCACGGCTCCGGGTCGACGGCACCGGTGCCGGGCGGCTGCACCTCCAGGGGGAGGTGGGGCCCGGTGGAGTTGCCCGTCGAGCCGAGGGCACCGATCTCACCGCCCGCCGGGACGCGGTCGCCGGCGTCGACCGAGTAGGCCGAGAGGTGGCAGTACCAGAGGCGGGTGCCGTCCTGGAGGCGCAGCACGACCTTGTTGCCGTAGGCGCCGTCGTACCCGGCGGACTCCACGACGCCGGCACCGATCGCGCGCAGCGGGGTGCCCTCGGGGGCCGCGAAGTCCAAGCCGGTGTGGGTGCTGGCCCACAGGCCGCTCTGCCCGAAGCGGGCGGTCAGCCGCGCACCGTCGACGGGTGAGCGCCACGGCGGCGGCTTGCGCTGCAGCGTGGTGCCGGCGACGACGGTGCCGGTGAGCGTCGCGCCCGGCGGGGTGGCGGCGGCGTCCGGCTCCGGGGCGGCGGCAGCGACGGCGGAGCCGGGCACGGCCCCGACCAGCGACACGGAGAGCAGGCCTGCGGCGAGGGACCGGCGTACGCCGGTGCGGTGGGCGTGGTGAGGCATGGAGGATCCTGGGCGACCCCGCGGCGCCAGCCTGGACAGCCCGAGTCCGGCCGTGGTGCTGCTCGTCGGGTCGTACGTCGGGTGCACCGTGGGCGGCGACGAGCGGGGCGCGGGTCCGCGAACCACGGGAGTGACAGGCGCCCTCCGCGGCAGCGACCCGGGGGGTCGGCGGGTGAGCGCTCCTCCAGTGAGGCAGAGGCACCACGCCCCACGCAAGTCGAGTCGCCCTGACAGGTGACCCCGGTCACGCCGGGCGCGTCGACCCAGGCGTGGCGCGTGAGCGGGATCACGCCCCCCGCGGGTCGGTGCCGTGCCACCGAGGGGGCCCGACATTCCCCGCCCGCGGACCCCTGACACGGACCAGCCGGCCCCTGGCCCGACCGGGCTAGACAGGTCGGGAGTCGCGGGGCGCGGTGTGCGGGTTTCGGCGTCGCGCCGACCTACCGTGGACGCATGGACGCGAGCCCCTCCCTGCCGGCGACGGGGATCGGCACGACCGCTCTCGGGCGCCTGCAGCTGCGGGTCCCCGAGGCCGGCGGCGGTCACGAGGAGGTCGTCGTGGAGCGGCGCTGGCCCGACATGGGCTCCGCCCGGGCCTGGTGCGAGCGCACGATCGCCCGCTCGGCCCCCGGCACCGAGGTGCTCGAGGTGCAGGTCTTCGCCGAGAGCTGGTGGCACGCCCGCTCCTGGCAGACCGAGCGGCACCGTCCCGTGGCCGAGATGCTGCAGCTGGGGGTGCTCGACGCCGCCGGCGGAGTCCGCTGGGCCGAGCCGCGCTCGATGTCGCCGCGCGCGGGAGCGCGACTGCCCTCCTGATCCCGGAGGTTGCCTGCCCCGGGTCGCGGGGCACGATGGGGCCATGAGCCAGCCGACCGATGCGCCGTACCAGCCCGATGCCGAGGTCGTGGAGATCTGTCGCGACCTGATCCGCATCGACACCACCAACTACGGTGACGGCGAGGGGCCGGGGGAGCGCAAGGCGGCCGAGCACGTCGCCTCGCTGCTCGACGAGGTCGGCATCGAGACCACGCTGTGGGAGCACGAGCCGGGCCGCACCAACGTGCTGGCGCGCTGGGGCGGCACCTCGGGCGACCCCGTGCTCGTGCACGGCCACCTCGACGTCGTCCCCGCCGACGCCGACGACTGGCAGCTCCCGCCCTTCAGCGGCGAGATCCACGACGGGGCGGTCTGGGGCCGGGGCGCGGTCGACATGAAGGACTTCGACGCCATGCTGCTCTCGGTGGTGCGCGCCCGGGCCCGAGCCGGCGTGCTGCCCGACCGGCCGCTGGTGCTGTGCTTCACCGCCGACGAGGAGGCCGGTGGGCACCGCGGGGCCGGACCCCTGGTGCGGGCCAAGCGGGAGTGGTTCGAGGACTGCACCTACGCCGTCGGCGAGGTCGGGGGCTTCTCCACCACCGTGCGCGGCCGGCGGCTCTACCTGGTCGAGGCCGCCGAGAAGGGCATGGCGTGGACCCGGCTGACCGCGCGGGGCAACGCCGGCCACGGCTCGATGCGCCACCCCGACAACGCCGTGACGGCGCTCGCCGAGGCCGTCGCCCGGATCGGCCGGCACCCGTGGCCGGTGCAGCTCACCCCGACCATGCGGGTGCTGCTCGCGACCGTCGGCGAGCTCGCCGGCACCGAGGCCACCCCGGAGAACGCCGAGGAGCTGGTCGAGGAGTTCGGCAGCGCCGCCCGGATGATCAGCGCGGTCATCCGCAACACCACCAACCCGACGATGCTCCGCGCCGGCTACAAGGTCAACGTCGTGCCGGGCGAGGCGACCGCCCACGTCGACGGCCGCTTCCTCCCCGGGCACGAGGCGGAGTTCGAGGCCACCCTGCGCGAGCTGGCCGGCCCCGACGTGCGGGTCGACTTCGACACCTTCATGGACGGGCTCGAGACCGAGTGGTCCGGCGAGCTGCCCGACGCGATGACCGCCTCGATCCTGGAGGAGGACCCCGACGCCCTCGTGGCGCCGTACCTGATGAGCGGCGGCACCGACGCCAAGTGGTTCGTCGACGAGCTCGGCGTGCGCGCCTTCGGCTTCGCCCCGCTCCGCCTCCCCGAGGAGCTCGACTTCACCGCCCTCTTCCACGGGGTCGACGAGCGGGTGCCGGTCGACGCGCTCGAGTTCGGCGCCCGGGTCTTCGACCGCTTCCTCGGCAAGCTCTAGGCCGCACGCCGGCGGTGGGCCGGCGGGGCGGGTGTCAGACCACGAAGGCGAAGCGCTGCCGGATGATCCGGCGGCGCAGCTGCACCCGGCGGGTGCCGTCGTGGGAGATCCGCACCCGGTCCAGCTCCCAGCCGCCGTGCTCGGCACGCTCGACCAGCATCCGGGTGACGGCGCTGCGCGACTCCTCGCGGGGGATCAGCAGCCGCTCGAACTCGTACTCCACGCCCGGGCGGAGGGCCTGCTGGTGGCGCTTGCGCTCCTTGGCCGACGTCATCGGCGGGCCTCCCGGGGTGAGGACACGTCGTCGAGCGCGTCGACGATCTCGGTGGGCAGGACGCACTCCTCGACGCCGAGCGCGGCGCGGAGCTGGGCGGCGGTGCGGGCGCCCAGGATCGGGGCGGTGACCCCCGGCCGGTCGCGGACCCAGGCCAGCGCGACCTCGACGGGCGACCAGCCGAGGCCGTCGGCGGCCTTGAGCACCGCCTCGACCACCCGGCCGGAGTCGTCGTCGAGGTAGGGGTCGACCAGGCCGGCGCTCTCGGCGCCGCGCGAGTCGCTGGGGATGCCGGTGCGGTACTTGCCGGTGAGGACCCCCCGGCCGAGGGGGGAGTAGGGCAGCACGCCGAGCCCCAGCGCCTGCGCCGCCGGGAGCACCTCCTGCTCGACCTCACGGTTGAGCAGGGAGTACTCGACCTGCGTGCTGGCCAGCGGCGCGCGCCCCGGCACCGCCCGCTGCCACGTGGCGGCCTGGGCGGTCTGCCAGCCGACGTAGTTGGAGACACCGACGTACGCCGCGCGCCCGCTGCTCACCGCGGTGTCGAGCGCCGCCAGGGTCTCCTCCAGCGGGGTCTCCCCGGACCACACGTGCACCTGCCAGAGGTCGACGTGGTCGAGGCCGGTGCGCCGCAGCGACAGGTCGAGCGCCGCCAGCAGGTGGCCGCGCGAGGTGTCGTAGCGCCGCGCCCCGCGGCGCACGGTGAAGCCCGCCTTGGTCGCGACGACGACCTCGTCACGGGGCACGACCTCGCCGACGAGGCGTCCGACCATCTCCTCGGAGGCGCCGCCGCCGTAGACGTGGGCGGTGTCGAGCAGCGTGCCGCCCGCCGCGACGTACGCCGTCAGCAGGTCGCGAGCCTCGTGCTCGTCGGTGCTGGTGCCCCAGCCGAGGGTGCCCAGGCCGAGCCGCGAGACGCGGAGGCCGGTGCGGCCCAGCTGTCGCTGCTGCATACCCGGCACGGTAGCGAGCGTGTCCCGGCCACCGGGTCGCGCCTCGCCGTTCCTACACTCATCGGGTGCTCGACCTCCTCAAGGCCGTCGTCCTGGGCCTGATCCAGGGCCTGACCGAGTTCCTGCCGATCTCGAGCAGCGCCCACCTGCGGATCTTCCCCGAGTGGTTCGGCTGGGGCGACCCCGGCGCGGCCTTCACCGCGGTGATCCAGATCGGGACCGAGGTCGCGGTGCTGCTCTACTTCCGCAAGGACATCTGGCGCATCGCCACGACCTGGCTGAAGTCGCTGGTCAAGCCGGAGTACCGGGGCCACCTCGACGCCCGGATGGGGTGGTACGTGATCGTCGGCTCGCTGCCGATCGTGGTGCTGGGCGTGCTGCTCAAGGACGTCATCGAGCGCGACTTCCGCAACCTGTGGGTGGTCGCCACGATGCTGGTCGTCCTCGGCGTGGTGCTCGGCGTCGCCGACCGCACGGCCACGCAGGAGCGCAGCATGAAGCAGATCGGCATGCGGCAGTCGGTGCTGATGGGCTGCGCCCAGGCGCTCGCCCTGGTGCCCGGCGTCTCGCGCTCCGGCGCCACGATCTCGATGGGTCTCTTCCTCGGCCTCGAGCGCGAGGCCGCCACCCGCTTCGCCTTCCTGCTGGCGATCCCCGCCGTCGTCGGCGCGGGGCTCTTCACGCTGCCCGACATCGGGGCGGGCGACAACGCCTACGGCTGGGGACCCACCCTCGTGGCCACCGTGGTGTCGTTCCTGGTCGGGTACGCCGCCATCGCCTGGCTGCTGCGCTACGTCTCGACGCGCTCCTACATGCCCTTCGTGGTCTACCGGATCGTGCTCGGCCTGCTCACCATGGGCCTGCTGTCGGCCGGGGTGCTCAGCGCCTGAGCCACGTCAGATCCATCCGGCGCGCTTGCACAGCACCCACACCCCGATGACGCTGAGCACCATCAGCCCGATCGCCATCGGGTAGCCCAGCGTCCAGTGCAGCTCGGGCATGTCGTCGAAGTTCATGCCGTAGATGCCGGCGATCAGGGTCGGCGCGCCGACCAGGCCGACCACGGCCGAGATCTTGCGCATGTCCTCGTTCTGCCGGATCGAGATCTGCGCCAGGTGGGCGTCGAAGGCGGTGGACAGCAGACCGTCGAGGGTGTCGACGGTCTCCGCGACCCGGGTGAGGTGGTCGGCGACGTCGCGGAAGTACGGCGCGGCGTCGTCGGGGACGGCCGGGGAGCTGCCCGAGGCGAAGCGGGCCATCGGCTCGCGCAGCGGGAGCACCGCCCGCCGCATCTCGGCCAGCTCGCGCTTGAGCACGTAGATCCTGGCGCCGTCGTCGGTGCGCTGGTCGGAGAAGACCGACTCCTCGACCTCGTCGACGTCCTCGACCAGGGCCGCCGCGACCTCCTCGTAGCGGTCGACGACGTCGTCGCACACCGCGTGCACGACCGCGGCCGGCCCGTGGGCGAGCAGCTGGCGGTTGGACTCCAGCCGGCTGCGGGCGTCGCCGAGCGAGGAGCCGCTGCCGTGGCGGACGGTGACGACGAAGCCACGCCCGACGAAGAGGTTGATCTCGCCGGTCTCGACCGCGTCGTCCTCGTCGACGTACCAGAGCGTCTTGAGGACCAGGAAGATCGAGTCGCCGTAGCGCTCGACCTTGGGACGCTGGTGGGCGCACAGGGCGTCCTCGACGGCGAGCTCGTGCAGGCCGTAGAGCGCCGCCACGGCGCCCAGCTCGTCGCTGGTCGGGTCGTGCAGCCCGATCCAGACGAAGTCGTGCTCACCCGTGGCCTGGTCGTGCACGGCACCGAGGTCCTCGGTGCCACAGCCCAGCTGGACGCGCTCCCCGTCGCGGTAGAGCGCGTTGTCGACGATCATCGCGACCTCACGGGGTCACCGTACGACGCGTAGTCTCCGGCCATGGCCACCGTGATCCTGGCGCGCCACGGGCGCACGAAGGCCAACGCCTCCGGCGTGCTGGCGGGCCGCAGCAGCGGCGTACGGCTCGACGAGCGCGGACGCGAGCAGGCGACCGCGGCCGCCGAGCGCCTGGAGGGGCTCACGCTCGCGGCCGTCGTGTCGAGCCCGCTCACCCGGTGCCGCGAGACCGCGCGGCTGCTGGCGCCCGGCGTGGAGGCGGTCGTCGACCGGGGCCTGACCGAGTGCGACTACGGCGAGTGGACCGGCCGCGAGCTGCGCACGCTGGCCAAGGAGCCGCTGTGGAAGGTGGTGCAGGCGCAGCCGTCGGCCGCACGCTTCCCGGGCGGGGAGTCGATGGCCGAGATGTCGGCCCGCGCGGTCGCGACGGTCCGCGGGCGCGACGCCGAGGTCGCGGCCGCGCACGGTGAGCACGCCGTCTGGCTCGCCGTCTCCCACGGCGACGTCATCAAGGCGGTCCTCGCCGACGCCCTCGGGATGCACCTCGACGCCTTCCAGCGGGTCGTCGTCGACCCCGCCAGCCTCTCGGTGGTCCGCTACACCCCCGAGCGCACCTTCGTGCTCTCCTCCAACTCCTCGTCCGGCTCGCTGCGTCACCGGGCGGCCGCGCCGCCGCGCCGAGGTCGTCGGCGACGCCCGTCGGGCGACGCCGTCGTCGGCGGTGGCGCCGGGCCCGCCGAGGCCTGACCGGGACCTCACGGCGGCCTGACTAGAGTCAGGGCCATGCCCGTCGTGCACCGCTTCGACCCGCCGGACCGGTTCGTGCCCGGCACGGTCGGTGAGCCCGGTCAGCGGACCTTCTTCCTGCAGGCCCGGGCGGGGTCCCGGATCGCGTCCGTGGCGCTGGAGAAGCAGCAGGTCCAGATCCTGGGGGAGCGCATCGGCGAGCTGCTCGACGAGCTGATCGCCGGCGAGGAGACCCGCGAGACGATCCCCGCGATGACGCCGGTGTCGATGATCGACGCCGAGCCGCTCGAGCAGCCGATCGAGGAGGACTTCCGGGCGGGCACCATCACGCTCTCCTGGGACGCCGCCGACGAGCGCGTGGTGGTCGAGGTCTTCCCCGTCGCCGAGGTGGAGATCGAGGTGCCCCTGGAGGCCGCCGAGCAGGAGCTCGCGGACCTCCCGATCGAGGAGCCCGAGCCCGAGGAGCTGCTGCTGGTGCGGATGCCCGCGGCCATGGCACGGGCCTTCGCCGCGCGCGCCGAGTCGGTGGTGGCCGCCGGCCGCGAGCCGTGCCCCTTCTGCGGCAGCCCGATGGACCCCGCCGGTCACCTCTGCCCCCGCGCCAACGGCTACCGCCGCAGCAGCAGATGAGCGTCGCGGCCTCCGACGACCCGTCGACCGACCTGGTCACCGGCGAGCTGGTGCTGCTGGGCCGGATCATGCCGGCGTCCAACCACACCTTCCTCGCGGCGCTCGGCGACGAGGACGGCCCCCGCTGCGTCTACAAGCCGGTGTCGGGGGAGCGGCCGCTGTGGGACTTCGCCGACGGCACCCTGGCCGCCCGCGAGTACGCCGCCCGGCTGGTCTCGGAGCACGCGGGCTGGGGCCTGGTGCCGCCCACCGTGCTCCGCGACGGACCGGCCGGCCCGGGCATGGTGCAGCGCTGGCAGGAGCTCGTCGAGCCGGACCCCGGCACGCCCGACCCCGTCGACCTGGTGCCCGAGGGGTCCGTCCCGCCGGGCTACCTGCACGTGCTCGACGCCACCGGTGCCGACGACGAGCCCGTGACGCTGGTGCACGAGGACACCCCGGCGCTGCGACGCATCGCCGTCTTCGACGTGGTCACCAACAACACCGACCGCAAGGGCGGTCACGTGCTGCTCGCTCACGGCGGCCATCGCTGGGGCGTGGACCACGGCGTCTGCTTCCACGTCGAGGACAAGCTGCGCACGGTGCTGTGGGGCTGGGCCGGGCTCCCGCTCCTCGACGCGGAGCGCCGCGGCGTCGAGCAGGTGCTGACCGGGCTCCACGGCGACCTCCGCGAGCAGCTCGAGGAGCTGCTGACGGTCGACGAGGTCGACGCCGTGGCCCGTCGCTGCGAGCGGCTGCTGCGGCAGGGCTCCTTCCCCGTGCCGCGGGGCGGGTGGCCGAGCATCCCCTGGCCGCCCTTCTGACCCGGCCCCCGACTACCCTCGCCGCATGCGTGCGTGGACCTCGCCCGGCCCGGGACGACTCCCGGGCGCTGCCGTCGGCCCCGAGGTGCGCGTGCACGACAGCTCGGCCGGGGAGCTGCGCGAGAGCCGCCCCGTCAGCGGCACCGCACGCCTCTACGTCTGCGGCATCACGCCGTACGACGCCACCCACCTCGGCCACGCGGCGACGTACGTCGCCTTCGACCTGCTGCAGCGCGCCTGGCGCTCGGCGGGCCACGACGTCCGCTACGTGCAGAACGTCACCGACGTCGACGACCCGCTGCTCGAGCGAGCCGCCGCCACCGGGCAGGACTGGGAGCAGCTGGCCGAGCGCGAGACCGAGCTCTTCCGCACCGACATGGAGGCGCTGCGGGTGCTGCCGCCCGACGCCTACGTCGGGGCGGTCGAGGCGATCCCGCTGATCGTGCCGATGGTCGAGCAGCTGGTCGAGACCGGCAGCGTCTACGAGGTCGGCGGGGAGCACGGCACCGACCTCTACTTCGCCGTCACCCGCGACCCCGCCTTCGGCGAGGTGTCCGGCTGGACCCGCGAGCAGATGCTCGAGGTCTTCGCCGACCGGGGCGGCGACCCGGAGCGCCCGGGGAAGAAGGACCCGCTCGACTGCCTGGTGTGGCAGGCGGCCCGCCCCGGCGAGCCGGCGTGGGACTCCTCGCTGGGCCGCGGACGTCCCGGCTGGCACGTGGAGTGCTCGGCGATCGCGCGCGAGCACCTCGACGTCGCCGCCCACGGCCCCATCGACGTGCAGGGCGGCGGCAGCGACCTGGTCTTCCCGCACCACGAGATGAGCGCCTCCGAGGCCCAGGTCCTCGACGGCCACCGCTTCGCGGCGGCGTACGTGCACGCGGGCATGGTCGGGCTCGACGGCGAGAAGATGTCGAAGTCGAAGGGCAACCTGGTGCTGGTCTCCCGCCTCCGCGAGGCGGGGGAGGACCCCATGGCGATCCGGCTGCTGCTGCTCGCCCACCACTACCGCAGCGACTGGATGTACGCCGACGCCGACCTCGAGGCCGCCCGCGAGCGTCTCGCTCGCTGGCGCGCCGCGCTGGCGGCCGACGCCGGCGCCCCGACGGGCGACCTCGTGCGCGACGTGCTCGCGGCCCTCGCCGAGGACCTCGACGCCCCCCGCGCGCTGGCCCTCGTCGACGCCTGGGCGGCGACGCCGGTCGACGGGCCCGGCGAGCCCGGTGCCGCGCAGACCGTGCGCGACCTGCTCGACGCCGCCCTCGGCCTGGCGCTCTAGCCCGCCGCCCGGCTCAGCTTCCGGCTCAGCTGCCGGATCAGCTGCCGGGGTCGTCCCGGCGCTTGAGGTAGCGCTCGAACTCGCGCGCGATCGCCTCACCGCTCGCCTCGGGGAGCTCGGCGGCGTCCTGGCTCTCCTCGAGCGCGCGGACGTACTCGGCGACGTCCTCGTCCTCCTCGGCGAGCTCGGCGACGCCGCGCTCCCAGGCGCGGGCGTCCTCGGGCAGGTCGCCGAGCGGCACGCTGACCTGCAGCACGTCCTCGACCTGGGCGAGCAGCGCCAGGGTGGCCTTGGGGCAGGGCGGCTGCGGCAGGTAGTGGGGCACGGCAGCCCAGAACGAGACGGCCGGCACGTCGAGGCGCACGCAGGCGTCCTGGAGCACGCCGACGATGCCGGTGGGGCCCTCGTACGTCGACGGCTCGAGGGTGAGGCGGTCCTCGAGGTCGAGCTCGGTGGCGCTGCCGCTCACCGCGATGGGGCGGCTGTGCGGCACCTCGGCCAGCAGCGCGCCGAGCGTGACCACGAGCTGCACGTCGAGGTCGTCGGCGCAGGCCAGCAGCTCGGCGCAGAACTGCCGCCAGCGCATGTTGGGCTCCAGGCCGCGCAGCAGCACCACGTCGCGCGTGGAGCCCGGCGGGTGCGCGACGTAGATGCGGGTGGAGGGCCAGGTGATCCGGCGCATGCCCTCGTCGTCGGTGCCGACGCTGGGGCGGTTGACCTGGAAGTCGTAGAACTCGTCGGGGTCGAGCACCGCGACCACGTGGGCGTCCCACACCTCGATGAGGTGGTCGATGACACCGGAGGCGGCGGACGCGGCGTCGTTCCAGCCCTCGAAGGCGGCCACCATGACGGCGTCGCGCAGCGGCGGGACGTCCTCGATGTCGATCACCGGGTCAGCCTAGGCGGCCACCATGCGGTACCGGTCGGGACGCACCGGTCCGGGTCCGTAGGCTGGATCGGTGCCCGAGCAGACCCCTGGGAGCCACCACCGGCCCGACGCGACCGCGCAGCTGACCGCGCTGCTGCGGGAGCGGATCCTGGTCCTCGACGGCGCCATGGGCACGGCGCTGCAGGGCAGCCGCCTCGGCGAGGCCGACTACCGGGGCGAGCGCTTCGCCGACTGGCACACCGACGTGCAGGGCAACAACGACCTGCTCAGCCTCACCCAGCCCCACCTGGTCCGCGAGGTGCACGAGCGCTACCTCGAGGCCGGCGCCGACCTGATCGAGACCAACACCTTCAGCGCG
>JBQGFI010000442.1:0-2406 GCA_052040065.1 Marmoricola sp. | reverse complement strand
TCTCCGCGCACGCCGAGCTCGACGGGGCGCTGCTGCTCGACGTCGGCGGCGGCCCCGGGTACTTCCGCGAGGCCTTCGAGGCCCGGGGCGCCTCCTACGTCGCGCTGGACGCCGACGCCGGCGAGCTCACCGGGCTGGGCGACGCCGGGCCGCGCACGGTGCTCGGCAGCGGCCTCGACCTGCCGTTCCGCGACGACTGCGTCGACGTCTGCGACTCCTCCAACGTCGCCGAGCACGTGCCGCGCCCGGGCCGCCTGGGCGAGGAGATGCTGCGCGTCACCCGGCCCGGCGGGACGACCTTCCTGTCCTTCACCTGCTGGTACGGCCCGTGGGGCGGGCACGAGACGTCGCCCTGGCACTACCTCGGCGGCGCCCGGGCTCGGGAGCGGTACGCGCGTCGGCACGGCCACCACCCGAAGAACGTGTACGGCGAGTCGCTGTTCGCGGCCCGGGTCGGTGACGCGCTGCGCTGGGCCCGCTCGCGCCCGGACGCCGACCTCGTGGCGGCGTACCCCCGCTACAACCCGCGCGGCACGCACTGGCTGACCCGGGTGCCCGGCGTCCGCGAGGTGGTGACGTGGAACCTCGTGCTGGTGCTGCGGCCCCATTGAGCGCCGCCGGCGAGCGGACCCGCTGGCGGCTGCGTGTCGTCGCTGTCGCCGTCGGGCTGGTCGCCCTCGCCTTCGCGCAACAACCCGGCCTGCTGATCGCCGACACGAAGCTCGACCTCGCGCTCAGCCCGGGTGACTTCCTGCGGCGCTCGCTGTCGCTGTGGGACGCCGAGGGCGCCTTCGGGCAGGTCCAGAACCAGGCCTACGGCTACCTGTGGCCGATGGGCCCGTTCTTCTGGGCGGGTGACGCGCTGGGCCTGCCGGAGTGGGTGGTGCAGCGGTCGTGGATCGCGCTCGTCATGGTCGTCGGGTTCGTCGGCGTCGTGTGGCTGTGCCGGCTGCTCGGCGTGACCTCGCAGGCGGCGTGCCTGCTCGCGGGGGCGGCGTACGCGCTGTCGCCGCGCATGATCAGCCTGCTCGGGCAGATCTCGATCGAGGTCTGGCCCAGCGCGCTCGCGCCGTGGGTCCTCGCGTTCCTGGTGCGGGGCTCGACGCGTGGTTCCCCGGTCGCCGCGGCCGCGGCCTCGGCGCTCGCCGTGTCGATGGTCGGCGGCGTCAACGCCGCTGCCACGTCGGCCGTGCTGCCGCTCGGCGCGCTGTGGCTGCTCACCCGCACCCCGGGCCCGCGTCGACGCTCGCTGATGGTGTGGTGGCCGGCGTTCACCCTGCTCGGCACCCTGTGGTGGCTGGTGCCGCTGTTCCTCCTCGGCGCCTACAGCCCGCCCTTCCTGGACTACATCGAGACCGCCGAGGTCACCACCCTGGCGACGCCGCTGTTCGACGTGCTCCGCGGGACCTCCGACTGGGTGGCGTACGTCGACCCGACCTGGCGCGCCGGCACCGACCTCGTGACCCAGGGGTTCTGGGTCGTGAGCGCGGTCGTCGTCCTCGTGGTCGGCCTGGCCGGCGTCGTCCGCCGCGACCAGCCGCACCGCCGCTTCCTGGTGGTGGGGCTGCTCGTCGGCGTCCTGCTGGTCGGCTTCGGCCACACCGGCGCCGTGGAGGGGTGGTTCGCACCCGAGCAGAAGCAGCTGCTGGACGGCGTCCTCGCCCCGCTGCGCAACGTCCACAAGTTCGACCTCGTCGTCCGGCTCGTGCTGGTGCTCGGTCTCGCGCACGCGGTCGACCGCGCCGGGCGCGGATCGTCCGCGGCCGGCTACGGGGCGGCGTCGAACTAGGCACGCACCGGCGTCGTGGCCGTGTGCCTGCTGGCGGTCGTCGCCGCCGCGGGCCCGGCATTCCTCGGGCGGATCGCGCCCGAGGGCGCCTACCTGGGAGTCCCCGACTACTGGGACGAGGCCGCCGACTGGCTGGCCGGGCAGGAAGACGGAACCGGCCGGGCGCTGCTGCTCCCCGGCTCGTCCTTCGGCACCTACTCGTGGGGGTTCACCCGCGACGAGCCGATCCAGGTGCTCGCCGACTCGCCGTGGGGCGTGCGCAACGCGGTGCCGCTCGCCCCGCCCGGCAACGTGCGCATGCTCGACACCGTCGAGCGGCGGCTGTCGGCGGGCGAGGGCTCCCCGGGGCTGGCCGACCACCTGCGCCGTGCGGGCGTGCGCTACCTGCTGGTCCGGCACGACCTGCAGCCGGGCGGTCGCGTCCCCGACCCGGTGCTGACCGAGCAGGCGCTCGCCGACTCCCCCGGTCTCGAGCCGGTCGCGTCGTTCGGCCCGGAGGTCGGCGGCGAGACCCGTCTCGACGACCGCCGCGGCACCGGGCCGCGCCTGGTCGTCAACGAGGGCTGGCAGGCCCGCTTCCCCGCCCTGCGCGTCTGGGAGGTGGACGACGTCGCCCC
>JBQGFI010000441.1:0-10088 GCA_052040065.1 Marmoricola sp. | reverse complement strand
CTCGGCCTCGAGGTCGAAGAGGGAGCCGCCCTCGGGGATCTCGGTGGCGGGGGTGACGGTCGTGGTGGTCCGGGTGGCCGCGGCAGCCGCAGGGTCGGGCTCGGGGTCGGCCTGGTCCTGGTCGGGGGCGACGTCGGTGTCGGCGGCGTCCTGGGAGCGGTCGACGCTGGCGCCGGTGTCCTGGGTGCTGGGCTCGCTGGGCTCGGCGGGCGCCGCGGTCTCGGTCTCGGTCTCCTCGGCCTCGAGGTCGAAGAGGGAGCCGCCCTCGGGGATCTCGGTGGCAGGGGTGACGGTCGTCGTGGTGGTCGTCGACGTCGCCGAGACGGCCGACGGCTCGGTGTCGGCCGGTGCGTCCTCCTCGTCGTCGCCGCCGAGGTCGAAGAGCGAGCCGCCGCCGATCGCCGGCTCCGCCGGCTTCGCGGGCGCGGGCTCCTCGGTCGCGGTGCCGGCCGCGGGTGCCTGGTCGTCGACCACGCCGAAGAGCGAGCCCCCGGAGGTGGCGGCAGGCGCCTCCTCCTCGTCGTCGCCCACGTCGAAGAGGGAGCCGCCGGTGGCGGTCGCGGTCTCGGATGGGGTCTCGGTCTCGGTGGGAGCGTCGTCGCCCACGTCGAAGAGCGAGCCGCCCGAGGTGGGCGCCGCCGGCTCCTGCGCCGCGGACGGGCTGTCGTCGGTGTCGAAGAGGGAGCCGCCGGTGGTGGTGTCGTCGGTCGCCTCCTCGTCGAAGAGCGAGCTGCCGCCGGAGGCCTTCGCGAGCGGGCCGACGTCCTCGGTGTCGGTCACGGTGTCGGAGGTCTGGGTGGCGTCGCCGGCGGCCGGCTCCGCCTGGAGCGCGTCGGAGTCGCCGGTGGTCGTCGCCGCGGCCGCGCCGGCGGCGCCGGCGGAGCCGACCTTGGCGGACGCCGCCGTGGCGGGCGCCCGGGTCTCGCCCTTCACCGACGCGAGCAGCATCTGCGCGACGTCGAGGACCTCGACCTCCTCGCGGGCCTCGCCCTTGGACTGCTGGTTGGTCAGTCCGTCGGAGAGCATCACGCGGCAGAAGGGGCAGCCGACGGCGATCTGGTCGGCGCCGGTCTCGACGGCCTCCTTGGTGCGGTTGAGGTTGATCCGCTCGCCGGTGTTCTCCTCCATCCACATCCGCGCGCCGCCGGCGCCGCAGCAGAAGGAGCGCTCGGAGTTGCGGGGCATCTCCACGAGGTCGGCGTCGGGGATGATCTCGAGCAGCTCGCGCGGCGGGGAGTAGACGCCGTTGTGCCGGCCGATGTAGCAGGGGTCGTGGTAGGTCACCGACCGCTTCGGGCTGCTGCCGTTGGTCGCCACCGGGGTCAGGCGCTTCTCCCGCACCAGCCGGTTGAGCAGCTGGGTGTGGTGCACGACCTCGAGCTCGACGCCGAAGGCGGCGTACTCGTTCTTGAGGGTGTTGAAGCAGTGGGCGCAGGTCGAGACGACCTTGGTGGCCTTGGTCTGCTTGAGCACCTCGGCGTTCTGGGCGGCAAGGCCCTGGAAGACGAACTCGTTGCCCGCGCGGCGCGCCGGGTCGCCGGTGCAGGTCTCACCGTTGCCGAGCACGGCGAAGTCGACGCCGGCCATGTCGAGCAGCTCGGCGACGGCGCGGGTGGTCTTCTTGGCGCGGTCCTCGTAGGCGCCGGCGCAGCCGACCCAGAAGAGCCACTCGACGTCCTCGAGGCTCTCGACCTGCTCGCCGACGACCTTGACCTCGAAGGGCAGGTCCTTGGCCCAGTCGAGCCGGGCCTGCGGCGACATGTTCCAGGGGTTGCCCTTGTTCTCCAGGCCCTTGAAGAGGCCGTTGAGCTCGGCGGGGAAGTTGCTCTCGATGAGCACCTGGTAGCGCCGCATGTCGACGATGTGGTCGACGTGCTCGATGTCGACGGGGCACTGCTGCACGCAGGCGCCGCAGGAGGTGCAGTTCCACAGCACCTCGGGGTCGATGACGGCGGCGCCGCTGTCGGGCATGTAGAACCAGTCGTCGCCGGTGTCGCCGACCAGCGGCCGCTCGGCCTCGCGCGCCAGCGCCGGGTCGGCCTCGAGGAGGGCGGCGCGGTCGCCCTCGGCGGCCTGGACGTACGGCGCCTTGGCGTACGCGTGGTCGCGCAGCGCGGTGATGAGCAGCTTGGGGGAGAGCGGCTTGTCGGTGTTCCACGCCGGGCACTGGCTCTGGCAGCGGCCGCACTCGGTGCAGGTGGAGAAGTCGAGGATGCCCTTCCAGGCGAAGTCCTCGACCGACCCGACGCCCAGCCGGGTGTCCTCGTCGATGTCGTCGAGGTCCTCGAAGTCGATCGTCTGACCGCCCGAGGTCATCGGGGCGAGGCCGCCGAGGGAGGTGCCGCCGGTGGCGTGGCGCTTGAAGAAGATGTTGAAGAAGGCCAGGAAGCGGTGCCACGCGACGCCCATCGACGGCTGCCGCGAGATCACGATCATCCAGGTGAAGGAGATGACGATCTTCAGCGTGGCCACGACCCAGATCAGGTTGGCCAGGCCCGACTCCGAGATCCCGCTGAACGCCTCGCCCAGCCAGGCGGTGAGCGGGAAGTGGAAGGCGCTGGCGTAGTCGGGGTCCTCGTACGTCGCGAGGGCGTACTCCAGGCCGCGCAGCAGCACGATGCACACGCCGACGCCGAGGATGACCAGCTCGACGAAGTAGCCCTGCCACATCGTCGAGCCCCAGAAGCGGCCGCGCGGCCCGCGCACGCGCTCCGTCGGGCGGGTGGCGCGGTAGGCGATGAAGGCGACGATCGCCACCAGCATCACCCAGGTGAAGAGCTCGGTGGCCCACTCGAAGAGGAAGAAGTGACCCAGCAGGGGGATGTGGAAGCTGGGGCTGAAGAGCTGCCCGAAGGCGGTGACGAGGGTGAAGAACAGCAGGCCGAAGCCGGTCATCACGAACCAGTGGCCGGCCCCCACCCAGGTCCACTGCAGCATCCGGGTGTGACCGAGGGTCTCGCGCACCATCGTCGTCGTGCGGGCACCGAGGCGGTCGGTGCGGTGGGCCGGCTGGCCGATCCGCAGGGTGGCGATGATCTGGCGGATCGCGCGCACGAAGAGCGTGATGCCCACGGCTGCGATCGACAGCGAGATCACGAGTGCGAGGACCTGCAGGACCGGCATGGAGACTCCCGTCGGGCTGGGACGTGCGTCGGCTGGGCGAGCCTACGGCCCGAGTGCCCCGTCGCGCGTCAGGTGTGACGAATGCTACCTGGGGGTAACTTCGCCGTCCCTCACGCCCGGGAGGCGCGGACGACGCGTCCGGCGCCGTCGAAGCGGACGGTGACCGCACCGTCGGTGCTGCAGTAGCGGAAGGTGTCTCCCAGGCGGCGGTCCGGCTGGCCCACCGCACGCAGCACCTCCCAGTCGGTCATGCCGGGGCGCACCAGGGCGGTGAGCCGCCCCGGGGCGAGGGCGTCGCCGGTGGCGCACGCGTTGGGCCGCACGCCGTAGGCCCGCTCCCACACCTGCAGGTAGGCCTCCGGTCCCCGCGCCAGGTCGTCGACGATGTCGTCGCCGGCCTGCTGGCGCAGGTCCTCGATCCAGTCGGGGTAGAGGCCGTAGTGGGCGACGCCGTCGACGTTGACGTCGTAGACCCGCTCGCCGCTGACCTGCCGGTCGACGGTGACGCCGGCGTACCCCTCGAAGGGGTAGGTCACGGGGTCGGGCGCGTCGGCGCCCCGCGGGTCGCCCTGCGCGCCGAGGCCGTTGATGTCGGCGCCGAAGCCGATGCCCCAGTAGGTGTCGGGGTTCGCCCACGTGAGGTGGCGCCGCCACTTGGCCACGAAGCCCTCGCTGTCGCCGGCGTACGGCGCCACGAAGCCGCCGAGGTCGTAGATCCGCGCGTAGGCGTCGGGGGTCGACCAGGAGTGGCTGGAGAGCAGGCCGCCGTGGCCGAGCTCCTCGACCAGGTCGAGCGAGGCCTGGCGGGCCTTGAGACTCATGTGGTCGGGGTCGAAGAGCATGTGGCGCTCGGCCAGCCCGCGGATGACGTGCTCGCCCAGCTCGGAGAGCCCGAGGGCGTTGCAGTGCTCGGGGGCCGGGTAGACCGGCAGCGCGGGCAGCTCGATGCCGGCGATCTTGGCCACCGCGCCGAAGAGGGCGTCCTGCGCGGGCAGCTGCGGGGTGCCGCCGGGCGCGGCCAGGGTCTGCCGCTTGTCGCTCTCCTCGGTGCCGTTGGGGTCACAGGTGCGCATCCGCCACGGAGACCCGGTCTCGAGCAGGTTGGCGGTGTTGACCAGTGCCCCGGTGGTGCCCTCGTCGCCCGCGACGCCGGAGAGCGCGTTGTCGAACTTGTTGACCAGCTCCATCTGGCTGACCCCGAGCGCGCGCATCTCGTCGAGCTGGCGGTCGAGCGAGGCCTGGGTGCACCGCGTCGACGGCACCCCGAGCTTCTGCGTGCAGCCGAAGGGCACCGAGGTCTCGATGCCCATCACCACGGCCAGCTTGCCGGCGTTGACGACGCGTCGGGCCTCGGTCGGCGTCGTGACGATGCGGTACCAGCCCTTGCCGGGCCCGCCGTGCTGCGCGTCGACGTACGCCTCGAGCTCGCGCATCCGCTGCGCCTGCAGCCGGATGGAGTCCATGTCGTCGCAGGAGTTCTTCTTCAGCGGGTAGAGCTCGCAGAGCTTGTTGTTCTCCACCAGCAGGTTGACCAGGATCCGCTGGCCGGCACGCCAGGAGCGCTCGGTCCAGCGGTAGTAGGTGCCCTCGTGGGTCAGCGACCCCGGGGCGGGCCAGTCGCGGAAGGTGGGCCAGCCGACCGGGTCGTGGGTCGGGTTGCCGGAGAGGAAGGCCTCCATCGCCGCGCCCTTGCCGCCGGTGAGGTGGTGGTCGGGGCAGTCGACCAGGGCCGCCTCCACGCCGTACGGCGACCACGGCCGCCCGCAGTGCACGCGTCCGCCGAGGAACTCGAAGGCCATGCCGTGGGTGTGGGCGTCGATGAAGCCGCGGGTCTCCTGCGTCGGGTTGGTGCCCGCGTGGGGGTCGCCGGTGACGCCGGTGTCGATCTCCGGCATCGCCGTGCAGCCCGTGGTGCGCCGCAGCGCCAGCTCGGTGCCGGCCCCCGTGGTCGCGACGCCCGCGCGGTCGGTGAGGGCCCCGTCGGGGGAGCGCAGCACGAAGCGTCCCGGCGACGGCATCGTGGCCGTCCAGACCGACCGCTCGCCCGGGGTCGCGGCGTACGCCGGCCCGCGCAGCCGGCGGCTGGTCAGGAAGTGCTCGTCCGGCGCGTGCAGCAGGTAGCGCCCGAGGTGGCTGGCCTTGAAGTAGAGCGGCGTCGCGTCGGCGCGCGAGGCGGCGTCGAAGGTCGGCGGCCGCCCGAGCAGGCGCCCGCCACCCCCGGTGAGCCACCGGCCGGTGCGGGTCGACTGCACCGCGTAGCACTGGTCGAACATGTTGTAGCGGTCGGTCGGCACGGCGGGCTGCCGGACGGCGAGGGAGGTCGTCGTCAGCGGCGGGTCGACCTGCGCGCGCTGCGCGGCGGCGGCCGCGGCGTTGGCCTGGCCCTCCGCGGGGGTGGTGGGGTCCTCGGCCGCGGCCGGGGCGGCCTCGGCGCTGCGGGAGAGGTCGTTCTTGGTAGCCGGGTCGCTGTGGTCGTGCCTGTGCCCGTCGTCGAGCAGGCCCGCGGGATGGAGGTGACCGTCGTCGGCGCGCACCAGCCGCTCGGGGTCGGGGGCCACCTCCCGCTGCGCGCGGTCGGCGTACTCGCGCTGGAAGGCCTTGGCCCCACCCGTCGCCGGACCCTCCAGGCCCGCCGCCGGCAGCAGGGTCACCCCCAGCACCAGCGCGCTCGCGAGCACCACGGCTCCGACCAGACGGCGCACGGCCCCGCTCTGCCTCATGGAGCGACCAACGAGGAGGTGTGGCGGGCGTCACGCCCGGTGGGGGCGAGCGGCTCAGCCGCGGCCCCCGACCCGCTGGGTGACGGCGCGGGCGGTGGCGGTGACGGCGGCGACCAGTGCCGCCTCGTCGACGGCCTCCCGGGTGTCCCAGGTGCAGGCGATCCCGCCGACCGGGCTGCCGTTGTGGTCGAGCACCGCCACGGCGACCGAGGCGAAGCCGGGCGTCACCTCGCCGTCCTCGGCGGCCCAGCCCCGCTGCCGCGCCTGCGCGAGCAGCCGCCGCAGCGCCGTCAGCGTGGTCGGGCCCCGGCCGTGCCGGTCGACGAAGGCGTCGCGGTCGGGGTAGAGCGCCCGTACCTGCGCGTCGGGCAGGGCGGCGAGGATCGCGCGTCCGCTGGCGGTCAGGTGCGCCGGGAGACGGACGCCGACGTCGGTCACCAGGGGCGGCCGACCGGGAGCGCGCTCCTCCACGACGTAGAGCACGTCGCGCCCGTGCGGGACCGCGAGGTGCGCGGAGCGGCCGGTGCGGTCGACCAGCGCGGTCAGGGGACGGCGGGCCAGGCGCTGCAGCGGCGCCTGCCGGGCGTAGCCGGTGCCGACCTCGAAGGCGGCGACGCCGAGGCAGTAGCGGTGGTCCTCGGCCACGTGGGTGACGAAGCCCTCCTCGATCATCGCCCGCAGCAGGTGGTACGCCGTGGAGCGCGGCAGCCCGACGGCGGCACAGATCCGCTCCAGCGGCACGGGGTCGGGCTGCGTGGCGAGGAAGCGCAGCACCCGCAGCGCGCGGGAAGCTGCCGGAACCTGGCTCACGATCGCAATCTACGGGTCACACTGGACGGGTGCGACGACTCCTCACGACCCTGCTGGCCCTGCTGCTGACGGGCACGCTGCTCGGGACGACCCCCACGGCCCACGCGGCGCGGATGCCCAGCAAGCGGACCTGGCAGGCCCAGAACGCCAAGATCATGCGCGGCTCCGTCGGCTGGCTGCGCGAGCGCGTGGCCGACAGCTCCCCCGGGGAGAAGCTCGCGATCAACCTCGACATCGACAACACCTCGCTCGCGTCGTACTACGCGCCCGGCAAGCCGATCCGTCCGACCCTGCGGCTGGCGCGGGTGGCCGACTCGCTGGGCGTGAAGGTGCTCTTCAACACCGCCCGCCCCGAGAAGGGCAAGCGCGGGGCGGTGCGCGAGCTGCGACGTGCCGGCTTCCCCGTCTACGGCATCTGCGCCCGCGCCGAGGGGCTGAGCGTGGTGGAGGGCAAGCAGGACTGCCGAGCCCGCTTCCGCAAGCGCGGCTACACGCTCGTCGTCAACGTCGGCAACCGGCTCACCGACTTCGAGGGCGGCGGCTACGAGAAGGGCTACAAGCTGCGCTCCTACGGCGGCCGCCTCAGCTGAGCCGCGCCCAGCTCAGGTCTGGGAGAACCACTCGGGCAGCCGGCCGGCGGCGCCGGGACACGTGACGTTGAAGTCGCGGCTGTCGCTCACCCACTGCGACATCACCGGCGACCCGCCCTGGATCGAGGCCTCGGGACCGCAGCGGCGCAGTGCCTCCTCGCGGGAGGTCTGCCCCGCCGCCCGCCACTCCGGGACCCCGAGGCGGTAGTCGGCGACGATCTCGCGCCACATGTACTGGGTGGAGTAGACGCCGATGCGGTAGCCCGCGTCGGTGTAGCCGCGTGCGGCGCCCTCGACCACGGCGGCGTTGGCCACGGGGTCGTCGCTCCACGCGAAGCTCGGCACCGGCTCCACGTCCAGCCACACCAGCGGGGTGCGGAAGCCGATGCGCTGCATCGTCGCGACGTTGAAGCCGGCCTGCTGGTAGCCGACGTTGCGCAGCGCGCCGAGCCGCGTGCCGCCGTCGTACGGACCCTTCCCGCCGTAGCGCGCGAGCTGGTCGCCGTAGGGGTAGGAGAGCACGGAGTAGGCCGAGACGAGCAGCCCGCGCTCGCGCACCCACGCCAGCTGGCTCTCCACGCAGGGGTTGGGGGTGAAGCCCGGGCCGTTGGTCAGCCCGATTACGACGTACGCCGCCTCGGGCACCGGCATCGGCAGCCCCAGCGTGCGCTTCTGCGGGATCCCCATGCCCTTCGGGCACTGCGGCCAGCTGACGTCGCCGCCGAGCACCGGCTCGCGGCGCGCCGCCGCCGACTCGAGGCCCTCGGGGATGGTGATCTCGTCGGGGTCCGGCACGCGCTGCCGGTCCTGCGGCTCGGTCGGGCTCCCGCTCGCCGACGGGCTCGGGGGCGGCGCCTCGGTCGGGCTGGCGGTCGGGCTGGCGCTCGGGTTCGCGGTCGGGTTGGGGCTCGCCTCCGCGCTCCGGCGCGACTCCGGCTCGAGCGGCGCCTGGCAGCCGGCCAGCACCAGGCCCGCGACCACCGCCGCGACCGCCGTACGCCCTCGCCCCATGCGCGCCCCCTCCGTGACCGCGATGGTGCCACGGGGGGCCGCGCCCGACCCATGTAACGCTCCGTTGTGCCGCGCGTACACCCCCTGGGGGAGGCACTCAGTCGGGGTAACGGCGCGTTACATGCGGGTACGCCGCCCCCCGGCCCACGCGGTCTCGGATCCGAGACGCGGGGTACGGCGCGAGGCTGGCGGGGGCGGGTGGGGGCGCGTTGACTGGTCGGCATGCAGGTGGTGGAGGTGGGCGTCGGGCCGGTGACGCCGGCGGAGGTCGTGGCGGTGGCGCGCGACGGGGCGGCGGTGCGGCTCTCGGAGCCGGCGCAGCGGGCGATCGACGAGGCGCGCGCGGCCGTCGAGGTGCTCGCGGCCGCCGCGACCCCGGCGTACGGCGTGAGCACGGGCTTCGGCGCGCTGGCGACGCGGCACATCCCGACCGAGCTGCGCGCCCAGCTGCAGCGCTCGCTGGTGCGCAGCCACGCGGCGGGGTCGGGGCCCGAGGTCGAGCGCGAGGTCACCCGCGCGCTGATGCTGCTGCGCCTGAGCACGCTGGCCACCGGCCGCACCGGCGTACGCCGTGAGACCGCACAGCTGCTGGCCGACCTGCTGACCCACGGCCTGACCCCGGTGGTGCACGAGTACGGCTCGCTCGGCTGCTCCGGCGACCTCGCCCCGCTGAGCCACTGCGCCCTAGCGCTGATGGGGGAGGGGATGGTGCGCGACGCCGAGGGGCGCCTGGTGCCGGCCGCCGAGGCGCTCGCCGCGGCCGGCCTCGCCCCCGTCGAGCTCGCCGCCAAGGAGGGCCTGGCGCTCATCAACGGCACCGACGGCATGCTGGGCATGCTGGTGCTCGCGCTGCACGACCTCGACCGGCTGGTGCGCACCGCCGACGTGGCCGCGGCGATGAGCGTGGAGGCGCAGCTGGGCACCGACCGGGTCTTCGCCGCCGAGCTGCAGGAGCTGCGCCCGCACCCCGGCCAGGCCGCCTCGGCCGCCAACCTGCGCGCCCTGCTGCACGACTCCGGGGTGGTCGCGAGCCACCGCGGACCCGACTGCCACCGGGTGCAGGACGCCTACTCGCTGCGCTGCTCCCCGCAGGTGCACGGGGCGGTGCGCGACACCCTCGACCACTGCCGCACCGTCGCCGCGCGCGAGCTCGCCAGCGCCGTCGACAACCCCGTGGTGGCCGACACCCGCGACCCGCGGCTGGAGAGCAACGGCAACTTCCACGGCGCCCCCGTCGCCTACGTGCTCGACTTCGCCGCCATCGTCGCCGCCGACCTCGCCTCGATCAGCGAGCGCCGCACCGACCGCTTCCTCGACAAGGCGCGCAACCACGGCCTGCCGCCCTTCCTCGCCGACGACCCGGGCGTCGACAGCGGCCTGATGATCGCGCAGTACACCCAGGCCGCGGTCGTCTCCGAGCTCAAGCGGCTGGCCCACCCGGCGAGCGTCGACTCGATCCCCTCCAGCGCGATGCAGGAGGACCACGTCTCGATGGGCTGGTCGGCCGCCCGCAAGCTCCGCCGCGCCGTCGACGGGCTGGGCCGGGTGCTCGCCGTCGAGGTGATGGCCGGGGCCCGCGCGCTCGACCTGCGGCGGCCGCTGGCGCCGTCGCCCGCGACCGGTGCCGTCGTACGCCGCCTGCGCGACGCCGGCGACGCCGGGCCGGGCACCGACCGCCACCTGGCCCCGGAGATCGAGACCACCCACCAGCTCGTCGTCAGCGGGGCCGTCGTGGCCGCCGCCGAGTCTGCGATCGGAGAGATGCAGTGACCGAGACCAACCCCCGCCTCCCCATCCACGCCCCCCACGGCACCGAGCTCACCGCCCGGTCGTG
>JBQGFI010000440.1:0-3175 GCA_052040065.1 Marmoricola sp. | reverse complement strand
CGAGGACCGGCCCTTCCTCGACGCGATCAGCACGACCGGCGACAGCGCCGAGATCCGCTTCTGGGACCAGGGCGAGTCGATGCTCGACGTCGCCTCGCTGGCCATGCGCCTGTGGGCCGAGCACCGCGAGACCGCCAAGCTGCCCGACTGGGAGGTCGTGGGCCTGGAGATCGTGGAGAAGTCGATCCGCGACCGGCGTCCGTCGAACGGCCAGCACGCGTAGGACGCCGCGGGGGGCATTGTGGCCCCAAGAGCACGCGACACGCCGCCCGCCAGCGGCCACATCGCCGAAGAACGCGGGCCGGGCGCACCTCGGATCACCCCGACGTCCCGGACCACCTCGTACGCCGCGCAGCCGTCGGGGAGGCGGACTCGGGCCGAGACTAGGCTGCGGGCCATGTCCGACCCCGCCTTCACCGCGGTCGCCGAGCGCGCCCGTGCGGCGGCGACCCGGCTCGCGGTCGCCACTCGTGCCACCAAGGACGCGGCCCTGCACGCGATGGCGCAGGCCCTGCTCGCCTCCGCCGACGACGTGCTGTCCGCCAACGACGCCGACGTCGAGGCTGCCCGGGCCCAGGGCACGGGCGAGCACCTGGTCGACCGGCTCCGGCTCGACCAGCAGCGCCTGGAGGCGATGGCCCAGGGGCTGCGCGACGTGGCCGGCCTGCCCGACCCGGTCGGCGAGGTGCTGCGGGGCTCGACGCTGGCCAACGGGCTGCAGCTGCGTCAGGTCCGGGTGCCCTTCGGCGTGGTGGGCATGGTCTACGAGGCCCGGCCCAACGTGACCGCGGACGCCGCCGGCATCTGCCTCAAGAGCGGCAACGCGGTGCTGCTGCGCGGGTCCTCCAGCGCCCGCCGCTCCAACCAGGCGATCGCCGAGGCGCTGCGCGCCGGCGTGGTGGAGGCCGGGCTGCCCGCCGACGTGGTGCAGCTGGTGCCGGGCGAGGGCCACGACGCGGTCAAGGAGCTGATGCGCGCCCGGGGCCTCGTCGACGTGCTCATCCCGCGCGGGGGCGCCGGGCTGATCCGGGCGGTGGTCGAGGAGTCGACCGTGCCCGTGATCGAGACGGGGGTCGGCAACTGCCACGTCTACGTCGACCGCGACGCCGACCTCGACATGGCCGAGGCGATCGTGCTCAACGCCAAGACCCACCGCACCTCGGTCTGCAACGCCGCCGAGTCGCTGCTGGTGCACGCCGACCTCGCCGAGACCTTCGTGCCGCGCATCGTGCGGGCACTGCAGGAGGCGGGCGTGACGATCCACGGCGACGCCGGCTTCGCGGCGTACGACGGGGTGGTGGCGGCCACCGACGACGACTGGGGCACCGAGTACCTCGCCCTGGAGATCAGCGCCGCCGTGGTCCCCGACCTCGACGCGGCCCTGACGCACATCCGGCGCTGGTCCTCCTCCCACAGCGACGCCATCGTCACCGACTCGCAGGCGGCCGCCCAGCGCTTCGTCGCGGAGGTCGACTCCGCGGCGGTGCTGGTCAACGCCTCGACCCGCTTCACCGACGGTGGCGAGTTCGGCTTCGGCGCCGAGATCGGCATCTCGACGCAGAAGCTGCACGCGCGGGGCCCGATGGGGCTGCCCGAGATGACCTCGACCAAGTACGTCGTCACCGGCGCCGGCCACGTGAGGTGAGGCTGCTCCTCCTGACGTTCGGCTTCGGGGTGCTCTCCTCGAGCATCCCGGTCTTCAACATGGAGGCCTACCTGGCGCTGGTCTACTCCCAGACCGAGCAGCACGGCGCCCTCGAGCTGGCCCTGGTCGGGTCGGTGGGGCAGAACCTCGGCAAGCTGGTCTGGTACTACGGCTCGCTGGGCGCGATCGACCTGCGCTTCGTGCGACGCCGCACCAGCTCGCCGAAGCGGCAGGCCCAGCTCGAGCGCTGGCGGGGCCAGGTCGAGGGGCGCCCGGTGCGCAGCGGCCTGCTCAACTTCGTCTCCGCGGCGATCGGCTTCCCGCCGTTCTTCGTGATGGCGGTGCTCGCGGGCATGCTGCGGATGAACGTCGTGGTCTTCGTCGTGACCGGCATCGCGGGTCGCACGATCTTCTTCCTGCTGCTCCTGCTCGGCGTCGGGCTCGTGGCCCGGTGAGGGTCCGGCGGCACCGTCCGCCGCGGGCCGATAGGCTGCGGCCCATGTCGACGCTGCTGGCCACCGTGTTGCTGCTGCTGCCCATGTCCGAGGCCGGGGGCGGCGAGGAGAGCGGTCTCCTGGGGGCGCTCGCGATCGGCGGCGGGGCGCTGGTGCTCCTGCTCGGGTCGGTCCTCGCGCTGATGTCCTTCGGCAAGGGACGCGATCACTCCTGAGCACGACGGATCCCGCGGTCGTCGCGGACGCCACCGTGGACCGCGAGCGCCGTCGGCGCGTCGGGGTCATGGGTGGCACCTTCGACCCGATCCACCACGGCCACCTCGTGGCCGCGAGCGAGGTGCAGGCGTGGCTCGACCTCGACCAGGTGGTCTTCGTGCCGACCGGGCAGCCCTGGCAGAAGGCGAGCCGTGAGGTCAGCACCGCGGAGCACCGCTACCTGATGACCGTGATCGCGACGGCGTCCAACCCTCGCTTCACCGTCAGCCGCGTCGACATCGACCGCGGGGGCCCGACGTACACCGTCGACACGCTGCACGACCTGCAGCGGCGCTTCCCCGACAGCGACCTCTACTTCATCACCGGTGCCGACGCGCTGGCCGACATCTTCACCTGGCGCGACGCCGACGAGCTATTCGCGCTGGCGCAGTTCGTCGGCTGTACCCGCCCGGGCTACGAGATGGACCCCTCCACGCTCGACGGCATCCCCACCGACCGCGTCACCATCCTGGAGATCCCCGCCCTGGCGATCTCCTCCACCGACTGCCGGGAGCGCCGCGCCAAGGGCGAGCCGGTCTGGTACCTCGTGCCCGACGGCGTGGTGCAGTACATCGCCAAGCACGACCTCTACGCCGAGAGGAGCCCCTCATGAGGTGCTCACGATGACCGCGACCGACGAGGCCGTGGCGCTGGTGCACGTCGCCGCCCGCGCGGCCGCCGACAAGCTGGGCGAGGACATCATCGCCTTCGACGTCTCCGAGCAGCTGGCGATCACCGACGCCTTCGTGCTCGTCTCCGCCGGCAACGAGCGGCAGGTGCGCGCCGTGGTCGAGTCGATCGAGGACCGCATGCGCGAGGC
>JBQGFI010000439.1:0-7876 GCA_052040065.1 Marmoricola sp. | reverse complement strand
GGTCACCCGGGTCGTCGCCCCCGCCGGCGAGGGACGTACGTCGAGCGACGTCGAGGTGTGCCTGGTCATGACCGACGCCGCCCTGCTGGGCAGCGACGACCCCGACGAGCACCACCGGCCCGCCGAGGTGCACTCCGCGAGCGGCCTCCACGGCACGGTGCCCGCCGACGAGGCCCGGGGAGTGGTGCGCGACGCCGCGCACGTCTGGCTGCGCCGGCTCCACCAGGACCCCGACACCGGTGAGCTCGTGGCGATGGACTCCCGCAGCCGACGCTTCGAGGGGTCGCTGCGACGCTTCCTGGTGCTGCGCGACCAGCAGTGCCGCACGCCGTGGTGCGACGCCCCCGTGCGCCACGTCGACCACGTCCGCCGCGCCCGCGACGGCGGTCCCACCCGGGCCGACAACGCCCAGGGCCTGTGCGAGGCCTGCAACCAGGCCAAGGAGCACGCCGCCCTGCAGCAGCACCCGACCCTCGACGGGACCGTCGTGACCACGACGCCGACCGGCCACACCTACCGCTCGCACCGGCCCCGTCCACCCACCCGGCCGCCTCGGATCGACTGGTCGGTCCTCGAGGGGTGGACCGTCGAGCGCATCCCCACCTGACCTCCCGACGCGGTGACGCCGGCGGTAGGCTCGGCCGTCGTACCCGTCGCAGGAGGCAGGGATGAAGAAGATCGTGCTGCTCGCGCTGGCCGCCGTCGGCGCCGTCGTGGCGAAGAAGAAGCTCGACGACACCAAGCACGAGCAGGACCTCTGGCGCGAGGCCACCGACCCCGTCCAGAAGGCCTGACCCAGACCCACCCGGGGCCTTGGCGCAATTGGTAGCGCACCTGCTTTGCAAGCAGGGGGTTAGGGGTTCGAGTCCCCTAGGCTCCACCACCAGGGACCTTCGGTCATGCTGCGACCATGAAGCGCTGGCCGACCCTCCCGACGCCGCGCAGCATGCGCGTGCGGATCCTGGCCGTGGTGGTCGGGCTCGTGCTGCTCTCGACGCTGGGGTCGAGCCTGCTGCTGCGGGCGGTGCTGCTGGAGCGGCTCGACGAGGAGGTCGCCGCCGACCTGCAGCAGGAGGCGGCGGAGTTCGAGCTGCTGGAGGGCGGCACCGACCCGGCGACCGGGGAGGCCTTCGCCGACCTGGAGTCGCTCTTCGACGTCTACTTCTCCCGCGAGGTCCCCGACGAGGGTGAGAGCCTGCTCGCCTTCGTCGACGGGCAGCTCTACGCCTCGCGGCGGGCGCAGGACGGCGCGGCGGCCACCGAGCTGGCCGACCCGATCGCCTTCTGGGTCTCCCTGGAGGACGACCGCGACGGCGCCATCGAGACGGCGCTGGGCACGGCACGGTACGCCGCGCGGCCCCTGGTCGGTCGTGACGGCACCGAGGGTCACTTCGTGGTGGCCAACTTCCCGCTCTTCGAGGCCCGCGAGATCGACGAGGCGGTGCGGCTGCGGCTGCTGATCGAGCTGCTCACGCTGCTCGTGGTCGCCGGGCTGGGCCTGGTGCTGGCCGGGCGGGTGCTCCGGCCCCTGCGCGACCTGGCGGTGACGGCCCGCGAGATCTCGGAGACCGACCTGTCGCGCCGGATCCCGGTCTCGGGACGGGACGAGGCCTCGCAGATCGCCGCGACCTTCAACGACATGCTCACGCGGCTGGAGCAGGCGCTGGGCAACCAGCGGCGCTTCCTCGACGAGGCCAGCCACGAGCTGCGGACGCCGTTGACCGTGGTGCGCGGTCACGCCGAGCTGCTCGAGATCGACGACAGCCCGCAGGGCCGCGCCGAGACGGTCTCGCTGATCACCGACGAGGTCGACCGGATGTCGACCATCGTCGACGGCCTCTTCACCCTGGCCCGCACCGAGCAGCCCGACTTCGTGACGCTGCGCCCGGTCGACGCCGCCGAGGTGGTGCGCGAGACCTACCGCAAGGCCACGGCGCTGGCCGACCGCGAGTGGGTCCTGGAGGCGGACGACGACGTGCCGGTGCTCGCCGACCGGCACCGGCTCACCCAGGCGCTGCTGCAGCTCGCCGACAACGCCGTGAAGCACACCCACGACCACGACGTCATCGCGATCGGTGTGGCACGCCGCGACGGTCGGGCGCTGCTGTGGGTCGACGACGCGGGCTCCGGGGTGCCGGAGAACGAGGCCGAGCGGATCTTCCAGCGCTTCCAGCGACTCGAGGCCCCCGGCGACCACACCGGCGCCGGGCTGGGCCTGGCCATCGTGCAGGCGATCGCGGTGGCCCACCACGGGTCGGCCGGCCTGACGCCGAAGGACCGACCCGGCGCCCGCTTCGAGCTGTGGCTGCCGCTGCGCCGGGCCTAGGCCAGCGGCGCGGTGAGCTCGACGTTGATGTCGTCGGGGTCCTGGAAGGACAGGCAGGCGATGCCGGCGTCGGTGAGCTCCACGATCTCGCCGTGGGTGATGCCGGCCTCGTCGAAGGGGGGGGCCGCCGCCCCGAGGTCGTGGCGCGAGGCGACGGTGAAGCTCAGGTGGTCGAGCCCGGTGGTGTCGGGGTCGAAGGGCTCGGAGCCGACAGGGCGCAGGCCGAAGAGCTGGCCCTCGGGGGTCTGGTAGACGCAGCCGCCGTAGAAGCGCTGCTGGTCCGAGCGCACCCCCGGGTCGGAGGCCTCGGACTGGTCGACCGCCAGGGGCCAGCCGAAGACCTGGTCGTAGAACGCCTTGGACCGGGCGATGTCGGTGACCGTGAGTCGGACGTGGGCGTAGCCGGAGCTGTCGACGAGTGCCATGGGCGTCGGGTACCCCGTCGTGGGCACTGGACCCCCATGTCCCGAATCCGTGACCTCGCCCAGATCGGCCTCGGCTCCGTGCTCGTCCTCGCCGGCACCAGCCACCTGACCTTCGCCCGCGAGGAGTTCCAGGCCCAGGTGCCCTCGTGGGTGCCGCTCGACGAGGACCTCGTCGTGCTCGGCTCCGGTGTCGTCGAGATCGGCCTCGGCGCGGCGCTGCTCTCCACGTGGAGGCAGCCCGCCCGGGAGCGGGTCGGCAAGCTCGCCGCCGGCTTCTTCGTCGCGATCTTCCCGGGCAACGTCGCCCAGTGGCGCGAGGGCAAGGACGGCTTCGGGCTCGACACCGACCGCAAGCGCGCCCTGCGGCTGCTCGGCCAGCCCGTGCTCGTGGCGTGGGCGAGGTCCGCGACCAGGCCCGCCTGACTCCTGGCACGCTGGTGCCGTGACGCTGACCTGGACCGACCTGGCCGCGGCCGACCTCGACGCCGCCACCCTGTACGACGCGCTGGTGCTGCGGGCCGACGTCTTCGTGGTCGAGCAGGAGTGTGCGTACGCCGACCCCGACGGCGCCGACCTCGGGCCCGGGGTGCGCCACCTGCTGGGGCGCGACGAGGCCGGGTCACTCGCGGCGTACGCCCGGGTGCTGCCGCCCGACGCGTCGTACGACGCCCCGCGGATCGGCCGCGTCGTGGTCGCCCCGGCCGCCCGCGGCGCCGGGCTCGCACGCCGGCTCATGGCCGAGGCGCTGGCGGTCTGCGCGCGGGAGTGGCCCGAGCGGGCCGTCGAGCTGGGCGGGCAGGCCCACCTGGTCGGCTTCTACGCCGGCCTCGGCTTCGCCCCCGTCGGTGAGGGCTACGTCGAGGACGGCATCCCGCACCAGTGGATGCGCCGCGAGGTCACAGCGGGGAGCTGAAGAGACCGGCACCCTCGGCGATCAGCAGCACGCCGAAGATCGCGAAGAGCGCGGCCGCGCCGTACTTGATGGTCTTCTCGGGCAGCTTCTTGCCCAGCACGGCACCCACGGCGATGGCGAGGGCGTCGGCGGCGACCATGCCGAGCGTCGAGCCGATCCACACCCCGAACCAGTTCTCCTGGACGGCCAGCGTGATGGTGGCGAGCATCGTCTTGTCGCCGAGCTCGGCGAGGAAGAAGGCGACACCCACGGCGAGGATCGCGGCGCCGGTGGCGTTCTTGGCCTTGCTCGCCTCCTCCTCGGTGAGCTCGTCGCCGCGCAGGGTCCAGGCCGCGAAGGCCAGGAAGGCGAGACCGGCGACGATCGCGATGGCGCCCTGGTAGTCGGCGAAGGCGTCACCGATCCAGAAGCCGATGGCGACGGAGGCGAGGTGGACGATCGCCGTGGCCGCGGTGATGCCGATCAGCACGTCGCGGGTGCGGTAGCGGGTGGCGAAGGTCATCGCCATCAGCTGGGACTTGTCGCCCAGCTCGGCGATGAAGATCACCGCGGTGGACAGCAGGAAGGCAGACATGAGGGTGGTGGAGCCTCTCTGCACCTGGCTCGCGGCTGCTGGACGCACCCTCGACCAGGTGCGTTCACGGGACAGCAAGAACGTCACAACTGGTCGAAAGTCTCGTCCGCCACGCGATCTCGCCGGTGGCCTGCCGCACCGGACCCGGTGGAGCTGGGTCAGTATGTCGATGCGGCCGTTGGGGACTACTCCCTCTCGGCTCCCGCCACCCTACGCCAGCAGGTCGGGGCGCGCACCGTGAGCCTGCTCACCAGGGGCCGCTTCGTACCCTGGAGGCGTGCCCGTCCTGCTCCGCCCGCGCTCCCTGGGCGCCCACGCCCTGGTGGTCGCGGCCGTCGCGGCGACGATCTGGCTGGGGCTGTGGCAGCTCTCGGCCTGGGAGGCGGCGCGGGCCGCGGAGGCCCAGGACCTCAGCGAGCAGCCGGCACAGCCGCTGGTCGACGTGATGGGCGGCGACGACCCCTTCCCCGGGCAGTACGTCGGCCAGCCGGTCAGCCTGACCGGCCGGTGGCTCGACGAGAGCACGCTCTACGTCGCCGACCGGCGCCGCGACGGTGAGACCGGCTTCTGGGTGATGACGCCGGTGGTGGTCGACGGCTCGGGCAGCGCGATGCCCGTCGTGCGCGGGTGGTCGCCGACGCCGCAGGCGCCGCCGGTCGACGGGCGCGCCGAGGTGGTCGGCTTCCTGCAGCCCTCGGAGGGCTCCAACCTCCCCGACGACGACCGCACCGACGACGTCATCCCGGAGATGCGGGTCGCGAGCGTGACCGAGCACGTCGACCGCGACCTCTACAGCGGCTTCGTGGTGGCGAGCAGTGCCGAGGGGGCGACCGAGGGGCTCGCCTCCGTCACGCCGGCGGAGATCCCGCGGGTCTCGCCTGTCACCTCGCTGAAGAACCTGCTCTACGCGATCCAGTGGTGGGTCTTCGGGCTCTTCGCGGTCTACATCTGGCAGCGCTGGTGCCGCGACGAGCTGGCGGTCGCCGACGCCGTGGACCAGGAGAAGTCGGCGCAGGCGCCCGAGGACGAGCCGGTAGGTTCGGGCGCGTGACACACGCGCTTCCCCCCGACCTCGCGACCCCCTACCGGGGCTACCGGGTGATGGCCAACGTCGTCGGCGTGCTGCTCGTGGTGCTCTGCCTGGTCGGGGTGCCGCTGGCCAACTTCGACGGCACCCCGATGTGGGGCGTCTTCGACTCCACCCCCGCGTGGGTGACCGTCGGCAGCACGCCGCACCACTGGGGCGAGCTGATCACCGAGTACCTCGGCGTCGCGCACGGCTGGCTCTACATGATCTTCCTCTTCATGGCCTTCTGGCTCTCGCGTCGCGCCGCCTGGCCGATGGGGTTCACCCTGGTGACGCTGGTCTGCGGCACCGTGCCGCTGCTCAGCTTCTGGGCCGAGCGTCGTGCCAGCCGCCGCGTGCTGGAGGAGCACGCCGTGGCGCCGGCCGCGTCCTGACCCGCCCATGAGGACCGCCTTCGTGCTGGGCGGCGGCGGACTGCTGGGGGCCGCCGAGGTCGGGATGCTGCGCGCGCTGCTCGAGCGCGACGTCGTGCCCGACCTCGTGCTCGGCACCTCGGTCGGGGCGCTCAACGGCCTCGTCGTGGCCGCCGACCCGACCCTGGGGGCCGTCACCCGGCTGCGTGAGCTGTGGCGCGACGTGGCGGAGTCCAACGCCGTCTACGGCGACGGGGCGCTGCGGCAGGTGCGCCGCGCCGTCCGCACCGGCACCCACCTGCACTCGCCCGACGCGCTGCGCGAGCGACTCGAGGCGGAGTACGCCGACGTGACCTTCGCCGACCTGGCGTGCGAGTTCCGCTGCGTCGCCTCGTGCATCGAGCGCTCGGCCGAGCACTGGTTCGACACCGGACCGGTGGTGCCCGCGGTGCTGGCGAGCGCCGCGGTGCCCGGGCTGCTCCCGCCCGCCGAGGTCGACGGCGAGCACTTCCTCGACGGCGGCATCGTCAACTCGGTTCCGCTCGGCAAGGCCGTCGAGCTCGGTGCGACCCGCGTCTTCGTGCTCCAGGTGGGCCGGCTCGACCGGCCCCTCACCGTGCCGCGCCGCCCCTGGGAGGTCGCCCGGGTCTCCTTCGAGATCGCACGCCGGCACCGCTTCGTGCGCGAGCTGGCCGAGCTGCCCGACCACGTCGAGGCGCACGTGCTGCCGGCCGGCGGGGCCGCGTCCGACGACTCGCCGCTGTCCTACCGCGACGCCGGGGCCGTCGCGGCGCGGATCACCACGGCGTACGACCTGGGCGTGGCCTACCTCGACGAGCTGGGGATGTGACGGCCGTGCCGCGCTGGATGATCTGGACGGTCCAGCGCCTCGTCGTCGCGCCGGCGGTGATCGGCCTGACGCTGCTGCTGTGGTCGGGCCTGCCGCTGTGGCTGCTCGGCGCCGCGTTGCTCTCCCCCTTCGCCGACGGCTGGCTGCGGCCGCTGCGCCTGCTCTGGCTGCTGGTGGTGCACCTGAGCCTCGAGACGGTCGCGCTGGTCGAGATGTTCGGGCTGTGGGTGGCCTCGGGCTTCGGGCTGCTGCTGCGCCGGCCGTGGTTCGAGCGGGTGCACTACGACATCGCCCAGCTCTACCTGCGGATCTTCTTCCGCGAGGCCCGCCGGGTGCTGCGGCTGCAGATCCGCACCGTCGGCCCCACCCCCGACGCCTACCCCGGGAAGCCGCTGCTGGTGCTCTCGCGTCACGCGGGCCCGGGCGACTCCTTCACCTTGATGTACGCCCTGATGCACTGGTTCGGGCGGGAGCCGCGGGTGGTGCTCAAGGAGGTCATCGCCTGGGACCCGATGGTCGGGGTGCTGCTGCGCCGCGTGCCCAGCCGCTTCATCGACGCCAACCCCGGGCCCGGCCGCGACGTCGAGGCCGAGATCGGGGCGCTCGCCCGGGGACTCGACCACGACGACGCCTTCGTCATCTTCCCCGAGGGCGGCAACTTCACCCCGGAGCGGCGAGAGCGCGCGATCGCCCGGCTGCACCGGCTCGGCCTGCACACGATGGCCGAGCGCGCGGCGGAGATGATCCACGTGCTTGCGCCGCGGCCCGGTGGCGTGCTGGCGGCGCTGGAGAACGCACCGGAGGCCGACGTGCTGCTCGTGGCGCACACCGGCCTCGACCACGTGCACACCGTGGGCGACGTCTGGCGGGCGCTGCCGATGGACAAGCGCTTGCTGATGGCCTGGTGGCGGGTGCCGCGCGAGGAGATCCCCGCCGGCCGGGACGCGCAGATCGAGTGGCTCTACGGCTGGTGGGACCACGTCGACGACTGGATCGCCGAGCACCGCCCGGTGGACCTGCCGCCACCAGGGCCGCCGGTGCGGTCGCACCGACGGCCCTAGCGACGAGCGGGAGGCTCAGGCCTTCTTGTCGTCGTCGACCACGACCGTCTCGGCCGGGTCGTCGGGGGTCGTGACGGGGTGGGGCTCCTCGGCGGAGTCGGCGATCGACTCGCCGGGCTGCGAGCCCGTCGGTGCCGGCGCGGGCGGCGGGGCCGGGGCGGGCGAGGGGGTGTAGGAGGACTGCCAGTTGTCCTGGTTGCCACCGGCGAGCTTGCGGGCGAGCAGTGCGCCGACACCGGCGACCGCCGCGATCAGCAGCAGCTACTTCGTCTTGCTCGTGCTGGGCG
>JBQGFI010000438.1:0-1731 GCA_052040065.1 Marmoricola sp. | reverse complement strand
CTTGTGCATCGCGAGACGCATGGCCTCACGGGCGATCTCCTCGGAAACACCGGAGACCTCGAACATGACACGGCCCGGCTTGACGTTGGCGATCCACCACTCCGGCGAACCCTTACCGGAACCCATGCGGGTCTCGGCAGGCTTCTTGGTGAGCGGGCGGTCCGGGTAGATGTTGATCCAGACCTTTCCACCACGCTTCAGGTAGCGGGTCATCGCGATACGCGCGGACTCGATCTGACGGTTGGTGACGTAGGCGGGCTCGAGAGCCTGGATGCCGTAGTCACCGAATGCGATGGTCGTACCACCCTTGGCAGCGCCCGAGCGACCCGGGTGGTGCTGCTTGCGGTGCTTGACTCGACGGGGAATCAACATGGTCAGGACTCCTCGGTGCTCGCGGCGACCGGAGCCTGCTCAGCGGAAGCCTCGGCCACGGGGGCGGGGGCGTCGCTGCGGCGGGCACGGGCCGGACGGTCTGCGCCGTCACGACGGGGGCCGCGGTTCTGGCGGGGTGCGGTGGCCTGCTGGGCGGCGAGCTCACGAGCCGTCATGTCGCCCTTGTAGATCCACACCTTGACGCCGATGCGGCCGAAGGTGGTCTTGGCCTCGTAGAAGCCGTAGTCGATCTGCGCGCGCAGGGTGTGCAGGGGCACACGGCCTTCGCGGTAGAACTCGGTGCGGCTCATCTCGGCGCCGCCGAGACGACCGGACACCTGGACACGGATGCCCTTGGCGCCGGCGCGGGTGGCGGACTGCATGCCCTTGCGCATGGCGCGACGGAACGACACGCGAGCGCTGAGCTGCTCGGCGATGCCCTGCGCGACGAGCTGGGCCTCGACCTCGGGGTTCTTGACCTCGAGGATGTTGAGCTGCACCTGCTTGCCGGTGAGCTTCTCGAGCTCGCCGCGGATGCGGTCGGCCTCGGCGCCACGGCGACCGATGACGATGCCCGGACGGGCGGTGTGGATGTCGACGCGAACCCGGTCACGGGTGCGCTCGATGTCGACGCGGGCGATGCCGGCGCGGTCCATGCCCTCAGACATGAGCTTGCGGATCGCCACGTCCTCCTTGACGTAGTCGCGGTAGCGCTGACCCTCCTTGGTGGAGTCGGCGAACCAGCGGCTGCGGTGCTCGGTGGTGATGCCCAGACGGAAGCCGTGCGGGTTGACCTTCTGTCCCATCAGCGATTGCCTCCGTTCGTGGCCTTGGTGGGCTTGGGTGCGACGACCACGGTGATGTGGCTCGTGCGCTTGTTGATGCGACCGGCGCGGCCCTGGGCCCGCGGACGGAAACGCTTCATGGTCGGGCCCTCGTCGATGAACGCGGTCGCGACGACGAGCTCACGCTCGTCGAAACGCTCGGCCGCGGCATCGGCCTTGAACCGCGCGTTGGCGATCGCGGACTCGAGGACCTTCAGGATCGGCTCGGCCGCACCCTGGGGCGCGAACTTCAGGACCGACACGGCATCCGTGGCGTTCTTGCCGCGGATGAGGTCGATGACCCGGCGGGCCTTCTGCGGCGTCACCCGGACGTGGCGCGCGACTGCGCGAGCCTCGGTGACAGTGGTTTCGGTGGCCATCAGCGACGACGCCCCTTCTTGTCGTCCTTGACGTGACCCTTGAAGGTGCGCGTCGGTGCGAACTCGCCGAGCTTGTGGCCGACCATCGCCTCGGTGACGAACACCGGGACGTGCTTGCGACCGTCGTGGACGGCGAGGGTGTGGCCGAGCATGTC
>JBQGFI010000437.1:0-5554 GCA_052040065.1 Marmoricola sp. | reverse complement strand
GGTCGTTGATGATCGGCTCGACCTCACGCGTCGCCCACGCGCGGACGGCGCTGAGCAGCTCGCGGTCCCGCTCTTCCAGCATCAGCTCGAAGCCGAGGAAGTCGCTGAAGGGCGTCTCGTCCACCTGCAGGTCGGTCATGAGATCTCCTCGGTCACGGCTCTACTCATCGAGGCTCTGCTCATCGAGAAACGTATCGATCACGGGCGCCAGCTCGTCGGCCTCGGTCACCAGGGCGAGGTGGCCGCCGTCGTACAGGTGCAGCCGCGCGTGGGGGATCAGTCGCGCCTGCATCCGGGGGTTGGCCACCGGGATGATCGGGTCGTCGGTGCCGCCGAGCACCAGCGTCGGCTGACGCAGCAGGGGCAGGAAGGGCAGTGACGTCCAGCCTGCCATGGCGGCGAGCTGGTAGTAGTAGCCGCGCTTGGGGCCCGAGCGGGTGGCCGCGTGGAGCAGCGCGGCGCCCCGGGCGGGGTCGGTGCGCATCGAGCCGCCGTAGAGGGTCGGGGCCACCGTGGCGGCGTACGCCGGGTCGCGGTGGCGCCGCGGCGTCGACATGATGCGCAGCACCTCGGGCTTGGCCGGCACCATCAGCGCGCCGGTGCCGGTGGCGACCAGCACCACGCGGCGTACCTTGCGGGGCGACTGCACGGCCAGCTGCTGCGCCAGCCCGCCGCCCCACGAGAGCCCCAGCACGTCGAAGCGCGGGTGGCCGAGACGGGCCATCAGCCGGGTGACCCACGACGACAGCGCGGCGATCGGGTACGGCGTGGGCGGCAGCGCCGACCCGCCCACCCCGGGCACGTCGAAGCGCACGACGCCGCGCTCGGGGGAGAGCTCGTCGACGAAGGGCTGCAGCGCCTCGAAGCTGATGCCGATGCCGTTGCACAGCAGCAGGGGAGGAGCCTGGGCGAGCCGGCCCACCCCGGGGCGCACCGAGACGCGAGCGGTGATGCCGCGGACGCCGACCTGCCGCACGCGGTCGGGCGCCGCGCGCCGCTCAGCGGTCGTGGACATAGGTACCCGGCGCGTCGGCCAGCGGCTCGTGGGCGGCGTTGCCGAGCTTGCGCGGCTTGCCGCGCTCCTCCCCGGACCGCTCGCCGAGCCAGTCGGTCCACGACTCCCACCAGCTGCCCCGGACCTTCACCGCGGAGGCCAGCCACTGCTCGGGGTCGGCGGCGTTGACGGGGTGGCCCTCGCGCACCGGCGAGGTCTGGAAGCTCGCCTTGGGGTTGCCCGGCGGGTTGACCATGGCGGCGATGTGGCCGCTGGTCGACAGCACGAACTGGGTGTCGCCACCGAAGAGCTGCGTCGCCTGGTAGCAGGCCTGCCAGTCGCACAGGTGGTCGGCGATGCCGGCCACGACGAAGGAGTCGGTGGTGATCCGTGACAGGTCGACGGGGGAGCCGAGCATCGTGGCCTCGCCGGGCTCGACGAGCGCGTTGCGGATCGCGAGGTCCATGAAGTCGCGGTGCATGCCGGCGGTCATGCGCACCGGGTCGGCGTTCCAGTAGAGGATGTCGAAGGCCTTGGGGGCGTGGCCCATCAGGTAGTTGTTGACCCAGTAGTTCCAGATCAGGTCGTTGGGCCGGAGCCAGGCGAAGATCTCGGCCAGGGTGCGCCCGTCGAGGTAGCCCTTCTCCTTGGACACCTGGGTCGAGGCGGCCGCCGACTTGTGCGAGAGCAGCGCGCTGGTGACCCCGGCGCGGGCCTGGTCGAGCACGGTGACCGCCAGCGAGTACGACGCCACCCGGTCGAGCTGGCCGATCTCGGCGAGGTGCGCGAGCACCATCGAGGCGATCATGCCGCCGGAGCAGATGCCGAAGATCGAGACCTGGTCCTGCCGGGCGATCGCCTGCGCGGCGTCCATCGCCTCGATGATGGCGGCGCCGTAGGTGTCGAGGTCCCACTCGGCGTGACGCACGTCGGGGTTGCGCCAGGAGATGCAGTAGACCATCTGGCCCTGCTGCACGAGGTGCTCGACGAGCGAGCGCTGCTCGGCCAGGTCGATGATGTAGTACTTGTTGATCGTCGGCGGCACGATCAGCATCGGGACCTCGCGCACCTTCTCGGTCTGCGGGGCGTACTGGATCAGCTCGAAGACGTCGGTGCGCAGCACCACCGCCCCCGGCGTGACCGCGAGGTCGTGGCCCACCTCGAAGGCGTCGGCCTCGACCATCGAGGGCACCCGCGGCGGCGTGGCGAAGTCGCGCACGAAGCGGCGCCCGCCCTCGACGAGGTTGCCGCCGCCGGTGTCGAGGGTGCGCTTGACCACCTTGGGGTTGAGCATCGGGTGGTTGGTGGGCGCGAGCGCGTCGACGAGGTTGTCGACGATGAAGCGGATCCGCAGCTCGTCGCCCCAGCCCAGCTCGGCGTCGTCGACCAGCCCGCGGGCGGCCGAGCCGGTGGCCAGGTAGCCCTGCAGCGTGCGGCGGAAGAGCGGGTTCTTGGCCCACGCCTCGTCGGCGAAGCGCCGGTCCTTCTCGTGGGGGGCGACCTGGGAGCGACCCAGACCGATGCGGGTCAGCTCCGCGGCGAGGCCCGCCGTACGCCCGGCGACCCGCCGCGGGTGACGGGCGAGACCGGCCGCGAACTTCAGGCCGGCGACCCCGGGCACGAAGCGCCGCAGCGGGCCGGTGCCCGCGTCGGCGAGCAGCAGCTCCAGCGGCGTCCCGAGCTCGTTGCCGTGGGGTTCGCGGGTGTCGTCGGCGACGGTGTCGGTGCTCATGCGCTGTCCTCGGGGGCGCTGACCTCGCGGCGCAGGATCTTGCCGGTGGGTCCCTTGGGCAGCTCGTCGACGATCCACACGGCCCGGGGGTACTTGTAGGACGCGAGCCGCTCCTTGGCGAACTCCTGCAGCTCCTCGGGCTCGGCGGAGGCGCCCTCCTTGAGCGCCACCGCGGCGCCGATCTCCTCGCCGAAGTGGTCGTCGGCGATGCCGATCACCGCGACCTCGGCCACGGCCTCGTGCTCGTAGAGGGCCTCCTCGACCTCGCGCGGGTAGACGTTGTAGCCGCCGCGGATGATCAGGTCCTTCTTGCGGTCGACGATGAAGAAGTAGCCGTCGTCGTCGACCTTGGCCAGGTCGCCGGAGTGGAACCAGCCGTCCTTGATCGACTCGGCGGTCGCCACGTCGCGACCCCAGTAGCCCTTCATGACGTTCTCGCCCTTGATGACGATCTCGCCGACCTCGCCGTCGGCGACGTCACGGTCCTCGTCGTCGACGACCTTCATCTCCACCCCGCGCACGGGGGTGCCGATGGAGCCGGGCTTGCGCTCCTGGCCGGGCTGGTTGAAGGACGCGACGGGGGAGGTCTCGGAGAGGCCGTAGCCCTCGAGCACGATGCAGTCGAACTTCTCCTCGAAGCGCTTCATCACCTCGACCGGCATCGCCGACCCGCCCGAGATGCAGGTGCGCAGCGAGGAGAGGTCGGCGTCGTCGGCCTGGGGGGAGTGCAGCATCGCGGCGTACATCGTCGGGACGCCCTCGAAGACGGTGACGCCGTCGCGGCCGACGACCTCGAGCGCCTTGTCGGGGTCGAAGCGGGGGATCAGCGTCAGGCAGGCGCCCTTGAGCACGGCGGCGTTGAGCCCGCAGGTGAGGCCGAAGACGTGGAAGAGCGGCAGGCAGCCCATCACCACGTCGTTCTCGTCGATCTCGATCAGGGTCTCGGCGCTGGTGGCGGCGTTGGTGCCCATGCTGTGGTGGGTCAGCTGGGCGCCCTTGGGCTGGCCGGTGGTGCCGGAGGTGTAGAGCAGCACGACGTCGTCGTCGTCCTCGCGCTCGACCACCTCGGTGTCGGGCTCGTGGGCGCCGAGCACCTCGGCCCAGTCAGCGGGGTCGACGGCGACGCAGGAGATGCCGACGTCGCTCGCGGCCTTGCCCGCCTCGTCGGCCATGTCCTTCCAGGCGAAGACGATGCTCGCGCCGGAGTCCTCCAGGTAGTACTTCACCTCCCGCGACTTCAGCAGCGGGTTCATCGGGACGACGACCGCCCCGGCCGCCAGCGCGCCGTAGAAGATCGCGGGGAACATCGGGACGTTGGGCAGCACCATGCCGACCCGGTCGCCGGGGCCGATCCCCTCCGCCTTGAGCAGCGCCGTGACGCGCTGCGCCTGCGCCTGCACCTCCGCCCACGTGAGCACCAGGTCGTCCAGCTTCAGGGCCGGCCGGTCGGGGTGTGCCTCCGCGGTGGCGCTGAGGTTCTGGGCGAGGTTCGTCACGGGTCCTCCGTTGCTTGAAGTACGTCACCTCTCCACTACCCGCCGTGGCGCCGGTCACACCCGCCAGGGCACGTACACTTCGCCCACGTGGCACTCACGATCGGCATCGTCGGACTCCCCAACGCGGGCAAGTCGACCCTCTTCAACGCCCTGACCAAGAACGACGTCCTGGCGGCGAACTACCCGTTCGCCACCATCGAGCCCAACGTCGGCGTCGTGGGCGTGCCCGACGAGCGCCTCCCACGGCTCGCGGAGATCTTCGGCTCGGCCAAGGTCCTGCCGGCGACGGTGGAGTTCGTCGACATCGCCGGCATCGTCGCCGGGGCCTCGCAGGGGGAGGGACTGGGCAACAAGTTCCTCTCCCACATCCGGGAGTCCTCGGCCATCTGCCAGGTGACCCGCGTCTTCCGCGACGAGGACGTCACCCACGTCGACGGCAAGGTCGATCCCGCCTCGGACATCTCCACGATCCAGACCGAGATGATCCTGGCCGACCTCCAGACGGTGGAGAAGGCGGTGCCGCGGCTGGAGAAGGAGGCGCGCGGCGACAAGGCCAGGGCGGCCAACCTCGCCGCCGCCCGCGAGGCCCTCGAGGCGCTCGAGGCCGGTACGCCGATCAGCTCGACGAAGATCGACCGGGAGCTGGTCCGCGAGCTCTCGCTGCTGACGGCCAAGCCCTACATCTACGTCTTCAACTGCGACGCCGACGAGCTCGGCGACGAGGACCTCAAGCAGCGGATGCGCGACCTCGTCGCCCCGGCCGAGGCGATCTTCCTCGACGCGAAGTTCGAGGCCGAGCTGGTCGAGCTCGGCGACGACGAGGAGGCCCGCGAGATGCTCGCCGAGACCGGCGTCGACGAGCCGGGCCTCGACGTGCTCGCCCGCGTCGGCTTCGACACCCTTGGCCTCCAGACCTACCTGACCGCCGGCCCCAAGGAGTCGCGCGCCTGGACCGTGCGCAAGGGCGCCACCGCCCCCGAGGCCGCCGGCGTGATCCACACCGACTTCCAGAAGGGCTTCATCAAGGCCGAGATCGTCTCCTACGACGACCTCGTCGAGGCCGGGTCGATGACCGCCGCCAAGGCGGCCGGCAAGGTCCGCATGGAGGGCAAGGACTACGTGATGGCCGACGGCGACGTGGTGGAGTTCCGCTTCAACGTCTAGCTCCTGGCCGCAGGACGTTGACCCAGTTGGTTCAGTGAGCGATGCTGAACCACATGGGTCAGCAACCGGATCTCGACCGGGTCTTCGCCGCGCTCGCCGACCCCACGCGACGCGCGATGCTGGAGGCACTCGGACGCGGCCCCGCCACGGTGAGCGAGCTGGCCGAGC
>JBQGFI010000436.1:0-6383 GCA_052040065.1 Marmoricola sp. | reverse complement strand
CGCTGCAGCTCTTCGCCTGCGAGCTGGCCACCGTGATGGGCCACGACGTCGACCAGCCGCGCAACCTGGCGAAGTCCGTCACGGTCGAGTGAGCCGTCGGTGATCGTCGGGGTCGGCACCGACCTCGTCGGGCTCACGACTCGAGCACGCAGAAGGCGAGGGCGAGGGCGAGGCCGGCGTCGTGGGAGAGCGAGAGGTGGGTGCGTCGTACGCCGAGGGCGTCGGCGCGGGCGGCGACGGTGCCGCGCAGCACGTACGACGGCGCGCCGGCGTCGTCGGTGACCACCTCGGCGTCGTGCCACACCAGGCCGCCGGGGGCGCCGAGCGCCTTCGCGAGCGCCTCCTTGGCCGCGAAGCGGGCGGCCAGCGACTCCAGGGGCAGCGCCGCCTCGGCCGGGGTGAAGACGCGCTCGCGCAGCGTCGGGGTGCGCTCCAGGGAGGCGGCGAAGCGGTCGAGCGAGACGACGTCGGTGCCGACCCCGACGATCACGCGCTCACTCGACGGTGACCGACTTGGCGAGGTTGCGGGGCTGGTCGACGTCGTGGCCCATCACCGTCGCGAGCTCGCAGGCGAAGAGCTGCAGCGGCACCGTCGCGACGATCGGCTGCAGCAGCGTCGGCACCTTCGGCAGCCGGATCACCTCGTCGGCGTACGCCGCCGCGTCGACGCCCTCCGCGACCAGGGCGTAGGTGCGGGCACCGCGCGCGCGGACCTCCTGCACGGCGCTGGCCATCTTGTCGTGCAGCTGGTCGCGACCGCGGGGCGGCATCACGCAGAAGACGGGCAGGCCCTCCTCGATCAGCGCGATGGGGCCGTGCTTGAGCTCGCCGGCGGCGAAGCCCTCGGCGTGGATGTAGGCCAGCTCCTTGAGCTTCAGCGCCCCCTCCAGCGCGACCGGGAAGCCGGCGTGGCGGCCCAGGAAGAGCACCGAGCGGGTGTCGGCGTGCTGGCGGGCGAGGGCGTAGACCTCCTCGGCACGGTCGAGCAGCGTCTGCACGTGGCCGGGCATCTTGTCGAGCTCGGCGACCACGGCGGCGATCTCGTCGCCGAACTTCGTGCCCCGCACCTGGGCCAGGTAGAGGCCGAGCAGGTAGCAGGCGACCAGCTGGGTCAGGAAGCCCTTGGTGGAGGCGACCCCGATCTCCGGGCCGGCGTGGGTGTAGATGACCGCGTCGGACTCCCGCGGGATCGTCGAGCCGTTGGTGTTGCAGATGGCGAGCACCTTCGCGCGCTGGCGCCGGGCGTAGCGGATCGCCATCAGCGTGTCGGCGGTCTCGCCCGACTGGCTGATCGCGACGACGAGGGTGTTGCGCGTCAGGATCGGGTCGCGGTAGCGGAACTCGTGGGCCAGCTCGACCTCGCACGGGATCCGGGTCCAGTGCTCGATGGCGTACTTGGCGACCAGGCCGGCGTAGTTGGCGGTGCCGCAGCCGATCACGACGATCTTGTCGATGGTGCGCAGGTCGTCCTCGCTCAGGCGCACCTCGTCGAGCTGCAGCTGGCCCTTGCCGTCGTGCCGGCCGAGCAGCGCGTCGGCCACCGCGCGCGGCTGCTCGAAGATCTCCTTGCGCATGAACCAGTCGAAGCCGTCCTTGCGGGCGGCCGAGAGGTCCCAGTCGACGTGGTAGCGGGTGCCGGTGGCCGGCGACCCGTCGAAGTCGGTGACCACGACGTCGTCGGCGGTGATGGCGACGACCTGGTCCTGGCCCAGCTCGAGGGCCTCGCGGGTGTGCTCGATGAAGGCGGCGACGTCGGAGCCGAGGAAGTTCTCGCCCTCCCCGATCCCGACCACCAGCGGCGAGTTGCGCCGGGCGGCCACGACCGTGGTCGGGTCGTGCGCGTCGACGGCCACCAGGGTGAAGGCACCCTCCAGGCGCCGGCAGGTACGCCGCATCGCCTCGGCCAGGTCGTCGCACTCCAGCAGCTCCTGCTCCAGCACGTGCGCGGCGACGGCGGTGTCGGTCTCGGAGTCGAGCTCGTGACCCGCGCGCTCGAGCTCCTCGCGCAGCGGCAGGTAGTTCTCCACGATGCCGTTGTGCACCAGCGCGACCCGCGCCTTCTGGCCCAGGTGGGGGTGGGCGTTGCGGTCGGTCGGCGCGCCGTGGGTGGCCCAGCGGGTGTGCCCGATGCCCGTGGTCGACGGCGGCAGCGGCTCGGCGGCGATCGCCGCCTCCAGGTTGGCCAGCTTGCCCGCGCGCTTGTCGCTGGCGATGGCCCCGTCGTCGACGAGGGCGATGCCGGCGGAGTCGTAGCCGCGGTACTCCAGCCGGCGGAGCCCCTCGACGACCACGTCCTGCGCCTGCCGATGGCCGACGTATCCCACGATCCCACACATGGGAGCCGAGTCTAGGCAGGTCGCGGGCCGGGAGCCGCACCCGACGCCCTACGCTGCCAGGCATGTCACACGGCGGGGCGGCGGGCGACCGCGGGGCCGAGAGCTCGCCGTACGTCGAGCTGGAGCGCGCCGCCTGGGCGGCCCTCGGCCGCACCACGGGCCAGCCGCTCACCGACGTCGAGATCGAGCGCGTGCGCGGTCTCGGCGACCAGCTGGACCTGGCCGAGGTGGAGCAGGTCTACCTGCCGCTGTCGCGGCTGCTGAGCCTCTACGTCGGGGCCGCCCGGCGGCTGCACCGGGAGCAGGAGGACTTCCTGCACCGCACCCAGCCGCCGCGCACGCCCTTCGTGATCGGGCTGGCGGGCTCGGTGGCGGTCGGCAAGTCGACGACCGCGCGCGTGCTGCAGCACATGCTGGCGCACTGGCCGGAGCACCCGCAGGTCGCGCTGGTGACCACCGACGGCTTCCTGCTGCCCAACGCCGAGCTGGAGCGTCGCGGCCTGCTGCACCGCAAGGGCTTCCCGGAGTCCTACGACCGCAAGGCGCTGCTGCGCTTCGTCATCGACATCAAGTCGGGCAAGGACGAGGTGGAGGCCCCGACCTACTCACACCTGGTCTACGACGTCGTGCCCGAGCAGCGGGTCGTGGTGCGCAGCCCCGACATCGTCATCATCGAGGGGCTCAACGTGCTGCAGCCGGCCGCCAGCCGCCCCGACGGTCGCACCGGCCTGGCGGTGAGCGACTTCTTCGACTTCACCGTCTAAGTCGACGCGGCCTCCTCCGACATCCGGCGCTGGTACACCGACCGGTTCCTGCGGCTGCGCGAGACGGCCTTCCGCGACCCGCAGTCGTACTTCGCCCGCTACGCCTCGCTCTCCCACGACGAGGCCGTCGCCGAGGCGAGCCGCATCTGGGACGAGATCAACGGCCCCAACCTGGAGGCCAACGTGAAGCCCACCCGCTCCCGCGCGACGCTGGTGCTGCGCAAGGACCACGACCACTCGGTGCGGTGGGTCAGGCTGCGCAAGCTGTGAGCGAGCACCCGCCCACCCGCTGGGAGCAGCTCGGCGACACCCTCGACTCGCCGTACGCGCGGGCGCACCGCGAGCCGCCGGGCCCCGAGCGCGACGTCGACGGCGAGGCCCGGCTGGCCGACGTGCTGCTGCCGCGGGGCGGTCGCGTGCTCGACGCGGGCGCCGGGATCGCGCGGGTGTCGCAGTCGTTGCTGCGCCGCGGCCACGACGTCACCGCCGTCGAGAAGGACCGGGCCCTGATCGGGGTGACCCGCGAGCTCTACCCCGACGTGCCGCTCGTGGAGAGCGACATCCTGGCGCTCACGCCCGCGCTGCTGGAGTCGCACGGCCGGCCCACGGCATACGACCTGGTCGTCGTGGTGGGCAACGTGATGATCTACCTCGCCGACGACACCGAGACCCGCGCGCTGCGCACGCTGGCGGCGCTGCTCGTGCCCGGCGGGCGCCTGCTGGTCGGCTTCCACCCGCAGGAGGGGCCGCCCGGCAGCCGCGACTACCCGGTCGAGACCTTCCTCGGCCACGCCCGTGACGCCGGCCTGGAGGCGGACCTCGTGGCGGGCTCGTGGGACCTGCGTCCTCCCGGCGACGACTACGTGCTGGCCGTGCTCTCCCCCGGGGTCACGCCCGCGCGGTGACGAGGTACTGCGTGCGCACCTCGTGGCCGGGCGCCACCCCGTGCTCGAGGTCGAGCTCGAGGATGCGGTGGAGCGGGTGCACCTCGACGTCGGCGAAGCCCGCCCCGACGAGCCGCTGCTGCAGGCCCCACATCGTGTCGCCCTCGGCGAGGGGCAGCGCCGCCCGCACCGCGGCGTCGTAGGAGTCGCCGAACTCGTCGGGCGCCGACTCCTCCGAGGCGTCCCAGCCGCGGGGGAACCATGCCGTGTCGACCAGCGCGAGCCGGCCACCGGGACGCAGCAGCCGGCGCCACGCGGCGAAGGCGCGGTCGGGCTCGCGCAGCGTCCAGGTCAGGTAGCGGCCGACGACGGCGTCGAAGGTGCCGGGCGGGACGGGCGGCTCGACCGCGTCACCGTGCACGAAGGACGGCGCCCACGACATCCGTGCGGCGTGCTCCCGGGCGCGCCGGAGCATGCCGTCGGCGAGGTCGACGCCGGTGACGCGGTGCCCCATCGACGCCAGCAGGCAGGCCACGTGACCGCTCCCGGTGCCGACGTCGAGCACGTCGTACGCCGTGCGCGGCAGCGCGCTGCGCCACACGTCGGTCCAGGCACGCCGGTCGACGTCGCGGCGCTCCGGGCGCTGCTGGTAGTCGTCGTACGCCGGGGCGCGGCGCGACCAGTAGCCGTTGATCTGCTCCTGCACCCCGGTGAGCTGCTCGGTCATGCGGACTTCCTCTCGGTCGCGGGGCGGGCGTGGTCGGCGGGCCGGAAGAGCAGGTGGATCTCGCCGTCGACCTCGAGCCGGCGGATCGGCAGCCCGTAGACCGGCTCCAGCAGCGCCGGGTCGAGCACCTCGTCGGCGGAGCCCGCGGCCACGACCCGGCCGTCGTGGTCGAGCAGCAGCAGGTCGTCGCAGTAGCGGGCGGCGAGGTTGAGGTCGTGCAGCACCACCACGCAGCAGCCGCCGACGTGGCGCAGCAGTGCGAGCACCTCGTGCTGGTAGCGGATGTCGAGGTGGTTGGTGGGCTCGTCGAGCAGCAGGTGGCCGGCCTGCTGGGCGAGGGCGCGGGCGATCAGCACCCGCTGCCGCTCCCCACCGGACAGCGCGTGGAAGGGGCGCGGCGCGAGGTGCAGCGCCCCGACGCGGGTCAGCGCGTAGGCGGCGACCTGGTGGTCCTCGGCGCGCGCCCGCGCGAGCGGTGGCAGGTGCGGCGCGCGCCCGAGCAGCACCATCTCGCCGGCGGTCAGCACGGAGTCGCCCCCGCCCTCCTCCTGCACCACCACCGCCAGCCGGCGCGAGAGCGCGCGCGGTGCGAGGTCGGCCAGGTCGGTGCCGTCGACCCGGACGCCGCCGGTGGGGCTGCGCAGGCTCCCGTGGAGCAGCCGGAGCAGCGTGGTCTTGCCGCTGCCGTTGGGTCCGATCAGCCCGAGCACGCGCCTGTCGGCGGCCGTGACGTCGACGCGGTCGAGCACCGGGGTGGCGCCGTAGGACCACGAGAGCGCGGTGGCCTCGATCACGAGCCCTCCCCGAAGCGGTCGACCAGGCGCTCCAGCCCGTCGACGGACAGCGGCGTGGGCGGCTCGGTGAAGTTGAAGAGCTGGGTCATCACCTCGCCCTCGCGCACGGCGGTCAGCTGGTCGGCCCCGGGCAGGTCGGTGAGGGCGGCCTCGACGTCCGCGGGGTCGCCGTCGCCGTGCAGCAGCACGATCACGTCGGGGTCGCGCCCGAGCAGCTCCTCCAGGGTGACCTCGAAGACGCGCTCGTCGACGTCGCCGAAGACGTTGTCGAGCCCCGCCGCCTCGAGCTGCGGGTGCGCCATGCTGCGGGTGCCGTAGGCGTAGGTGGTGCCACCCCCGATCGTGGGGTAGAGCACCGCGGCGGTGGTCGTGCCGTCACCGGCCCGCTCCTGGAGCCGCTCGACCCGCTCCTCCATCGCGGCGACGGCCGCCTCGGCGCGCTCCTGCTCGCCGAAGACCTCGCCGTAGAGCCGCATCTGCTCACCCACGTCGTCGAACGACGGGTCGTCGACGCCGTCCGGGCACAGCGCCGGCTCCTCGAGCAGCGGGATGCCCACCGCCTCGAGCGACTCCCGGGAGAGGTTGTCGACCGCGCCGAGCACCAGGTCGGGCTCCTGGCCGATGACCGTCTCGCGCGAGATCTGCAGGTGACCGCTGGCGTCGGTGCGGTCGGTGAGCAGCGCGATCTCGTCGAGCTCGGCGAGCGTCGCGTCGTCGTAGTAGTCGGCCGGGTACTGGCCCGCGCGGGCCACGACACGGTCCATCACCCCGAGCTCGTGGAGGTACGGCACGGGGGCGCTCTTGAGCAGCACCATCCGCTCCGGCGGGGCGTCGAAGGAGACCTCGGCGCCGCAGTTCTCCACCGTCACCGGCGCGAA
>JBQGFI010000435.1:0-1838 GCA_052040065.1 Marmoricola sp. | reverse complement strand
CGGCCGCGACGACATGCTGCCGGTGCTGACGGGTGTCCGCATGGAGCTCGAGGGCGAGTCGATCGCGATGCTCGCCACCGACCGCTTCCGCCTCTCCCAGCGGGAGCTGACCTGGTCGCCCGGCACGCCCGACGTCGAGGCGGCGGCGCTGGTGCCGGCCAAGGTGCTCTCCGACACCGCCAAGGCGCTGACCGGCGGGGCCGAGGTCTCCATCGCGCTGTCGTCCCCCGGCTCCGGTGGTGCCGGGGAGGGCATCATCGGCTTCGAGGGCTCGGCCGGCTCCGGAGGCACGCGGCGTACGACGACGCGCCTGCTCGACGGCGAGTTCCCCAAGGTCAGGTCGCTCTTCCCGACCGAGCACCTCACCGTCGCGCGGGTCGACCGCTCGGCGCTGGTCGACTCGGTCAAGCGCGTCGCGCTGGTCGCCGAGCGCAACACCGCGGTGCAGCTGGCCTTCGCCGACGGGGTGCTGACCCTCGACGCGGGCTCGGGCGAGGAGGCGATGGCCAGCGAGTCGCTGGAGGCGCACGTGACGGGCGAGGACCTCACCACCGGCTTCAACCCCGGCTACCTGCTCGACGGGCTCACCGCCCTGGAGCAGCCGGTGGTCGAGCTGGCCTTCACCCAGTCGAGCAAGCCCGTCGTACTCTCGGGCGTGGACTCCCTGGACGGCCAGGCCGACGACAGCTTCCGCTACCTGCTGATGCCGCGCCGCCTGCTCTCCTAGAGCCTCCTCACCGCCCCCACCGCCAGACGAGGAGCCCCTGCATGCACATCGGACTGATCGGCCTCGGCAAGATGGGCGGCAACATGCGCGCCCGGCTGCGCGACGGCGGCCACACCGTGGTCGGCTACGACCGCAACCCCGACCTCGCCGACGTCGACAGCCTCACCGCGATGGTCGAGGCGCTGCCGGCGCCGCGGGTGGTCTGGGTGATGGTGCCGGCGGGAGACGCCACCCGCGCCACGGTCCGCGAGCTGGCCGGGCTGCTCGGCGAGGGTGACCTCGTCGTCGACGGCGGCAACTCCAAGTACACCGACGACCAGGTCAACGCCGAGCTGCTCGCGGAGCGCGGCATCGGCTTCGTCGACTGCGGCGTCTCCGGCGGCGTGTGGGGCCTCGAGAACGGCTACGCGCTGATGTACGGCGGCTCCGACGACGACGTCGCCAAGATCCTCCCGGCCTTCGAGACCCTCAAGCCCGAGGGCGACTCCGGCATGGTCCACGCAGGCCAGAAGCCGGGCGCCGGCCACTTCGCCAAGATGGTCCACAACGGCATCGAGTACGCCATGATGCAGGCCTACGCCGAGGGCTGGGAGCTGCTCGAGGCCGTCGACGAGGTCGACAACGTCGCCGAGGTCTTCGCCTCCTGGCGCGGCGGCACCGTGATCCGGTCCTGGCTGCTCGACCTGCTGGTCGTGGCGCTCAAGGACGACACCCACCTCGACCGGATCCGCGGCTACGCCGTGGACTCCGGCGAGGGTCGGTGGACCGTCGAGGCCGGCATCGACAACGCGGTGCCGATGCACGTCATCGCCGCCTCGCTTTTCGCCCGCTTCACCTCCCGCCAGGACGACAGCCCGGCGATGAAGGCGGTCGCGGCGATGCGCAACCAGTTCGGCTGCCACGCCACCCAGGCCGGCAGCCCGGCCGGCGGCGACTCCGCCGCGAAGCCGGAGAAGTAGCCCGGCCCCACGTGCACGTCGCCCACCTCTCGCTGCACGACTTCCGCTCCTACGAGGCGCTGGAGCTCGACCTCGACGCCGGGGTGAGCTCGTTCGTGGGCCGCAACGGGCAGGGCAAGACCAACGTGGTCGAGGCGATCGACTACCTCTCG
>JBQGFI010000434.1:0-6943 GCA_052040065.1 Marmoricola sp. | reverse complement strand
GGCGACGCGGGTGGCGCTGGTCGCAGGGGTGGTCGGCGCGGTGCGGGCGGGCCTGGTGGCCGCGGTCGCCGGGGCGACGGCCGCCCTGCGCGGCCAGGTCGACGCCGTGCGTGCCCGCGTGCAGGCGGTGGTGACGGTCGTCGTCACGACCGTGCAGCGGCTGGTGGCCGGCTCGGCGGCGCTCGTCACGGCGCAGCTGGCCTCCGCCGCCGGCGCGGTCGCCGGCACCGTCACCCGGCTCGTCGCCGCCGCGGGTGCGGCGGTGCGTGCTGCCGCGGCCCGGGTGACGGGGCTGGTCGGCGCGGTCAGCCTGCCCGACGTCCCCGGGGTGGCTGCCGTCCGCGACCGCGCGACCCGCTTCCTCGCCGACGCCGCGGCGTACCTGACCGGCCGCCTGGCCCAGGTCACCGCGGCCGTGCAGGGGCTCGCACGCACCGCGCTGCAGGTCGTCGGGAGCGTGGTGGAGTCGGCGGCCGGCTTCGTCCGCGGGGTCGTGGGCGGTGTCGCGACGGGACTGCGAAGTCTCGCCGACCGGGTGGCCACGCTGCTGCTCCGCGCCGCCGGTGGCGTGGCGGCGGCCCTGCAGCGCGCGCTGGCGGTGCTGGTGCTCCCGGCGCTGGCCCGGGTGCAGGGGTTCGTCGTCGGGCGACTGCGCTGGGCGCTGGCGCACGCGCTCCGGCTGCTGCAGCGCAACCGCGACCAGCAGCTGGAGGTGCTCGACGAGCTCGACGTGCTGCGACCGGCGCCCAGGGCCGGCAGTGGTGCCGCACCACCACCCGACCCGGAGACCGCGGCAGAGGCCGAGCGCGTGGTGCGCGACGCCCGGACGAACAGCGCCCGGGTGCTGCGCGCGCTCGACCTGGCCACCGGCGGCGCGGTGGGCGCGGTGCTGGCCCGGGTCCGCGCCGTCGCCGTCCGCGTGCGCAGCGAGCTGGGCCGACGGCTGGCGCGAGCCGTGGCTCGGATGCAGGCGCTCGCGACCTTCGTGACCACGCAGCTGCGGCTGCTGGTGGGCACCGTGACGGGCATCCTGCTCGGGGTCGTCGCTCAGGTCCACGAGGCGGTGACCCGGATCGTCGAGACAGCGAGACGTCTCGTGCGGGCCCCGCTCGACCTGCTGGTCTCGGCGGCGGTCGGCGCCGTGACCGCGGCCCGCGACGCGGTGCTCGCTCTGGTCCGGAACCTCGTCGCCGGCGTCGCGGCCGTGGTCGCGGACGTCCGCTCGCTGCTCGGTGACGCTCCGCGCGCGGGAGCCGTGACCGAGCTCGAGCCGGACTCGCCGGTGCTCGCCAAGGGCCCGATCACCAAGCCGCCGCCGGGCACCATCGTCAAGCCGGTCCTGATCGGCATCGCCTTCCTCTTCGCCGTGGTCGGCTACCTGGTCCTGGTCGTGGCGAGCGAGCTCACCGTCGTCGGCAGCTTCGTGGCGTTCCTGCTCGCGCTGGGGCTCACGGAGTTCTGGGTCCTCGTCGTGGTCGGGGTGGTGGCGCTGGTGCTGCTGGCGCTGGCCCTGCTCCTGCTGGTGCTGCTGGTCGTCCTGGTCAAGACGATCCTCAGGCGGATCCCGCGACCGGTGAAGCGCGTGCTGCGGGTGACGCCCGCCCGACTCGAGGTCGGGGTGGGTGGACGCGACCTCGCGGTCAGCGCCACCATCGCCCCCGGCCTGCCGGTCCTCCCGTCGCTGCGGTGGACGATCAACCCCGGCGGCGCCGCGCCCGCCGGGATCGCCGTGCGTCCCCGGCTGCTGAGCACGCGCACGGCCGACGTCCGCGCCTCGCACCCGCCGCACGGCACCGTCACGGGCGGCACCGCCCTGACCGTCCGGGCGGCCCTCGCCAGCAACCCCGGCGACTTCGCCGACGCCGCCGGCATCCTGGTGGTGCAGGTGACCGAGGCGGAGTACGTCGCCGCCCCACCGCTGGCTACCGGTCCGCCGCACTGGGGACCCTTCCCGCCCAACACCGTCGACCCGGTCCGCGACGGGGTGCCTGGCAGCACCGCGGCGGTTGTGGCGACCACCGCACCCGCCGGCCGGGCGATCGCGGTGACGCTGCGCCGCCCGCTCGGGGCCACCGTCGCAGGGGCGGTGATCACCCCCGGCGTGACGACCGGGAACCTCCTCGTCCGCGTCACCGAACCGGTCACGGGGGCGCGGCTGGACGAGACCCGACCCTCGCTGCGCAACCCTCCGGTGACCATGTCGACGCTGGTGGTGAACTCTGTGGCGACCAAGGTGACCGGGTTGAACCACCTGGGCCGCGTCCCGGGCGCAGGCCCCTACAGCGCCTTCAACCAGATCGTGTTCCGCGCCTCCGACAGCCTGCGCCGGCTCGACCGCGTGGTGGGGGAGCTGATCACCGGGATCAGCGACGACTTCAACATCGCTCCGCCCAACCCGCCCATCGGCTTCAACCATGCCTTCCACCCCGACCTCGCCGTCCCGGGCCACACCTGGCGGGACCAGGTGACCGCGCCGGCCATGGAGCCCAACCAGGCCGACGGCCTGCCGGCGATCGACCTCAACCGGTTCGTCGGCCCGGGCGTGCCGCAGCTGCCGCGCAGCCGCGTCTTCCGTCAGCAGATGGTGTGGGCGGCCTGGCGCGCCGGCAACATCGCGTCGGTGCCGTTCGCGGACGGGCGGCACATCCGCACCCTGCTGCGGAGGGGATCCGCGTTCGAGTTCAGCGTCCACCACACCTTCCCCGGGGTGGCAGCCCGGCCCCCGAACGAGGCCTACGCCGGACCGCCGCTGATCTTCCTGACGAGGGTCGTGGTGACCCCGGACGCGCCGGGTGCCACGGCGCTGGCCGCCGACGGCCTCGCGACGGGTCAGGCGCAGGTGACCACCACCGTCGCGGGGCGCCAGGTGCAGTGGACGGTCCTGGCCGGTGACATCTCGGTGCCGGCGGGCAACCCGTCCTCGCCCCCCGGGACGGCCACGGTGCAGGCGGGGGTGACGACCGGTCGCTTCGGTCTCCGCGCCGCCGACACGGTGCACGGCAACCGTCGGGGCGAGGGCCGGGTGACGGTGCAGGCGGTGCAGCTGCGGCGGATGTCGGCCACACGTCCCGGGAGCGGTACCACCTCCACGGTGTCGGTCACCGCCGATCCCGGCGGCCGGGTGGTCGACTGGACGCTCGACCCCGCAGCCGTCGCGGCGGGTGTCACCGTCACGCCCACGCGCACCGGGCCCGGACCCGCGGTCTCCTCGGTGCTGGTCACCCGTCCCGCCGGCTTCCGCGGCACGGTCACGGTCACCGCCACGGACTCGGTGCTGGCAGCGGCCACCGCCCGCACCTCGGTCCGGTTCGCCTAGCGTGCACACCGTGCCCGAGGACCCGCCACCGCCCGAGTGGTCGTCGGAGCTGACCGATCCACCCGTACGGGTCGGCTTCCGGTTGGACCCCGCAGGCGCCACCCTCGACTTCGTCCTGGAGTGGCGGGGGAGCGGCGCGGCGTACCTCGCCTACCGGGGGGACCGGTCCGCTCGGCGCTCGGCAGAGTACGACGTCGTGGCCCGGCTCGACGGGCGTCGGCTGCCGGACCCGTCCGGCGGCGGCGGAGCCCTGGGCGGACCCGCGACGGCCACCGAGATCCGAGCAGGGTCGCCGCTGGTGGAGCAGCTCGACCTCGCGGGCTGGGCGACCCTTCCCCCCACCCCGGTCGGCGAGCTCGTGGTGCGCTGCCGACGCCGGCTCGGGATCGGCGCGACCCCGGACCTCGCCCTCGCGGCGCACCCCGTCGTCGTCGAGGCCGAGCTGCGGGTGCTGCTGGGCTGACCGGCCTGGTGCGGGGTGCCGTGGTGCCGGTCACCCCGGGGTGGGTATCCACCGACCGGCAGGAGGACTTAGGGTTGCCTCACCTTATCTACGAAAGAGAGAGCACCCATGCGTAGAACGCGTCTGCTCGGGATCACCGCGTCGCTCACGGCGGCCCTGGTCCTGTCGGCCTGCGGCAGCTCGGGCGAGGAGTCCGGCGAGGGTGGGAGCGGTGGTGACGCCTCGGGCGACCAGTTCCCCGTGACCGTCGAGCACGCCTTCGGCGAGACCACGATCGAGGAGAAGCCCGAGCGCATCGCGACGGTCGCGTGGGCCAACCACGAGGTGCCGCTGGCGCTCGGCGTCGTGCCCGTCGGCATGAGCAAGGCGACGTGGGGCGACGACGACGGCGACGGCGTGCTCCCGTGGGTGGAGGAGAAGCTCGAGGAGCTCGACGCCGAGACCCCCGTGCTCTTCGACGAGACCGAGGGCTTCGACTTCGAGGCCGTGGCCGACACCCAGCCCGACGTGATCCTCGCGGCGTACTCCGGCCTGACCCAGGAGGACTACGACACGCTGAGCCAGATCGCGCCCACGGTCGCCTTCCCCGACGTCGCCTGGAGCACCTCCTGGCAGCAGATGGTGGAGCTCAACGCGCAGGCGATGGGCATGTCGGCCGAGGGCGAGGAGCTCGTGGCCGACCTCGAGCAGCAGGTGTCCGACGCCTTCGCCGCGGAGCCGTCGCTCGAGGGCACCAGCATGGCCTTCACCTTCACCGACCCGACCGACCTCAGCCAGATCGGCTTCTACTCCGAGCTCGACCCGCGGCCGGCCTTCCTGGTCGAGGCCGGGATGACCGAGTCGCCCGCGGTGACCGAGGCCTCGGAGGGCAGCGAGGAGTTCTACCTCACGCTGAGCGCCGAGGAGGCCGACCGCTTCGAGGACACCGACATGTTCGTCACCTACGGCACCGAGGACCTGCTCGGCCAGCTGCAGGACGACCCGCTGATGTCGCAGATCCCCGCGGTCGAGCGGGGTGCGGTCGCGGTGCTCCCCGACTCCACCCCCCTGGCGGCGGCAGCCAACCCCTCGCCGCTGTCGATCCCGTGGGGCCTGGAGGAGTACGTCTCCTTCCTGGCCGAGGCGGCGCAGAAGAGCTCGTGAGCCCGCGATGACCGTCGCCCCACCCTCCCCGCTGACGCGGGGTGCCGCGCGCGTCCGGCACCCCGCGCCGGTGCGCGCCTCGTGGCTGCTGGTCGCGGTGCTGGTCGCCGCGGCGGCGGCGCTGGCCTCGCTCGCCTTCGGCGCCCGGGTGATCGGGTGGGACGACCTCGTCGGCGGGCTCGCCGGCACCGGCGAGGGGGTCGCGCAGGCCGCGGTCGAGAAGCGCGTCCCGCGCACGCTGCTCGCGCTGCTCGTGGGCGCGGCGCTGGGGGTCTCGGGGGCGGTGCTGCAGGGCGTGACCCGCAACCCGCTCGCCGACCCCTGGATCCTCGGGGTCACCCCGGGCGCCTCGCTCGCCGTGGTGAGCGGCATCGCCTTCTTCGGGCTGGCCTCGCCCGCGTCCTACATCTGGGTCGCGATCGGGGGGGCCGCGGTCGCCGCCCTCTTCGTCTACGCCGTGGGCTCGATGGGGCGCGGCGGGGCCACGCCGCTCAAGCTGGCGCTCGCCGGTGCCGCCTCGACGGCAGCCTTCACCTCGCTGATCAGTGCCATCCTGCTGCCCCGCATCGACGTGATGACCCAGTTCCGCTTCTGGCAGATCGGGGGAGTCGGCGGCGCGGGCTGGGCCAAGCTCTCCCAGGTGCTGCCCTTCCTCGTCGTGGGCGCCCTGGTCTGCGTGGTCTGCGCGCGGGGTCTCAACACCCTGGCGCTCGGTGACGACCTCGCCGCCGGGCTGGGGGAGCAGGTCGCGCGGACCCGGGTGCTGGCCACCCTCGGCGCGGTCACCCTGTGCGGCGCCGCCACGGCGGTGGCCGGGCCGATCGCCTTCGTCGGGCTCGTCGTGCCGCACGTGTGCCGGCTGCTCCTCGGGGTCGACCACCGCTGGCTGCTGCCCTCCTCGGCGGTGGTCGGTGCGGCGCTGCTGACGGCCGCCGACGTCGTGGGCCGGGTCGTCGCGCGGCCCGAGGAGGTCGACGTCGGCATCGTCACCGCCTTCGTCGGTGCCCCCGTCTTCATCTGGATCGTCCGGCGGACGAAGGTGAGGGCCCTGTGACCTCGCTCCTGCCCTCCCGCCCCGCGACGGCCGACCTCGTCGGCCGCGCGCGGGCCTCGCGCGCTCGCCGTCGCGGTGCCGTGAGCGGCGTGCTGGCCCTGCTGGTGATCGCCACCTTCGCCGCCAGCCTGATGTTCGGCCAGACCTTCTACGGCCCCGGCGAGGTCGTGCGGGTGGTGCTCGGCGAGACCGTGCCGGGGGCGTCGTTCACCGTGGGCGTGCTCCGCCTGCCGCGCGCGGCCATGGGCCTGCTCGCCGGCGTCGCGCTGGGCCTGGGCGGGGTCACCTTCCAGACGATGCTGCGCAACCCGCTCGCCTCGCCCGACATCATCGGCATCAACGCCGGGGCCAGCGTGGCCGCGGTCGTGGCGATCGTCTGGCTCGGTCTGAGCGGCCCCACCGTCTCCGTGCTCGCGATCGCCGCCGCCCTGGCGACGGCGCTGCTGATGTACGTGCTGGCCTACAAGGACGGCGTCGTGGGCACCCGCCTGATCCTCATCGGGATCGGCATCGCGGCCATGCTCGACAGCGTCGTCGCCTACGTCATCGTGCGTGCCGCCGAGTGGGACCTCCAGGTCGCGATGCGCTGGCTCACCGGCAGCCTCAACGGCGCCACGTGGGAGGAGGTCCTGCCGCTCGCGCTCGCGGTGCTCGTCGTGACGCCGGCCCTGCTGGGGCAGGCCCGCAACCTCGCGCTGATGCAGCAGGGCGACGACTCGGCGGCCGCCCTCGGGGTGCGCGTCGAGCGCACCCGGCTGCTCGTGATCGTGGCGGCGGTGCTCCTCATCGCCTTCGCCACCGCCGCGGCCGGCCCGATCGCGTTCGTCTCGTTCCTCGCGGGCCCGATCGCGGTACGGCTGATGGGGCCGGCCGGATCACCGATCCTGCCGGCGGGTCTGGTCGGCGCTCTCCTCGTCCTCGTGGCCGACTTCTGCGCGCAGTACGCCTTCGGCACCCGCTTGCCCGT
>JBQGFI010000433.1:0-25758 GCA_052040065.1 Marmoricola sp. | reverse complement strand
ATCACCGGGTCCGGGGCATCGCGCGTCCTCCGAACCACACGCCGGGCCCGGCGTCCACGCACCGTCCGGCGTCAGGCACGCAGCTGGGAGGCGAGCGGGCACTCGAAGGGCCCGCGCGCCCGCAGCCCCACGTGGTTGAGGTAGTCGACGACGATCGCGTACGACGTCGACAGCCGTGCCTCGGTGTAGGTGACGTCGTGGTCCCGGCAGTACTGCTGGACCAGCGGCCGCACCCGGCGGAGGTTGGGGCGCGGCATGCTCGGGAAGAGGTGGTGCTCGATCTGGTGGTTCAGGCCACCCATCGCGGTCTCCAGCACGAGGCCGCCGCTGACGTTGCGCGACATCAGCACCTGGCGACGCAGGAAGTCGAGCTGGGTCGTCGGCGGCACGATCGGCATGCCCTTGTGGTTGGGCGCGAAGGAGCAGCCCAGCCAGAGCCCGAAGACCGCCATCTGGACGACGAAGAAGGCCACCGCCTTTCCGGGGGGCAGCAGCACGAGCAGCGCGACGACGTAGCCGGCGAGCCGGGGCCCGACCAGCAGCAGCTCCGCCCAGCGGTGCCGCACGGGCGCGCGCCCCAGCAGCAGCCGCACGCTGGCCGCGTGCAGGTTGAGTCCCTCGAGGGTGAGCAGGGGGAAGAACAGCCACCCCTGCCGACGCACGAACCAGCCGGGGAAGCCGCCCCGCGTCCGCGCCTCCACGATGGCCGGCGTGAAGGCGATCGCCCCGGGGGCGATGTCGGGGTCGCGACCCTCCTGGTTGGGCGCGGCGTGGTGCTTGTTGTGCTTGGCCCGCCACCAGCCGTAGGCGAGCCCGGCGAAGGCGCCGGCGAGGATCCGGGCCGCCCACGCGTTCCAGGCGGGGGAGGCGAACATCTGCTGGTGCGCGGCGTCGTGTCCCAGGAAGCCGAACTGCGTCACCACCGCCCCGAGGGCGACGGCCAGCACCAGCTGCCACCAGCTGTCGCCCACGAGGACGACGACGACCCACACGAGGACGAAGAGCGAGACCCACGTGGCGATCTGCGCCCAGTACCAGGCGTGCCGGCGACGCATCAGCCCGCTCTCGCGGACGGTGCGGGCGAGGTCGGTGTAGAGGCTCTGGTCGCGCGGGGTGACGGTCATGGATACTCCGGTCCTCGGGCGTCAGGGAGTCCTGCGCCACCGGGTCCGGGGCGGCTCGTCCAGCACACCACAAAGCTGGGGCGGGCGCCATCGAGGTGACTGCGGTACGTTGGGCGAGCATGCCGTCCCGGACCCGGCGGTCGACACCACCGCCGTTCGGACCGGAGAAGACACATGTGTGAGCACGAGCCGGAGGCACGAGGGTGGGGGGCGTCCTTCCCCCAGCTGGCCGGGACGCTCTCCCAGGGCCTCGTCGAGCGTTGTCGCCGTCAGGCGCGCCAGATCGAGGACCTGGAGGCGATGTGCGCCTCCCGCCCGGTGATCGACCAGGCCAAGGGCATCCTGATGGCGCTCTACGCGATCGACGAGGAGCACGCCTTCGCGCTGCTCGCGCGGTGGTCGCAGGCGCACAACATCAAGGTGCGTGAGCTGGCGGCCAACCTGGTGCGCAACACCGCCGCGTCCCGGCGGCCGTCGGTGCCCTTCGCGCTCGCCGAAGACAGGGCCACGGGCGTGCGACGGGGCAACCCGGGCGAGTCGGCAGGTCGCTCGGTAGGTTGAGCCGCGCGCCACGCGGGGACCCCCGCCGGCGCACCCCGCGCAGCGTGGAGAGGCAGGTTGACATGGTCAGCCGCGACGCCGACTCCCGGCACGTCCGCTCGCTGGTCACGGCCGAGCCTCCGACCGACCTGGACCGGCCGCACCCGGTGGGCTGGCTGCAACGGCTCTGCCGCGCGGCCGGGCGTCACCTGCCTGCCGACGGCGTCGGGGTCAGCCTGCTCTCCGAGGACGGTGAGCTCATGACCGCCACGGCCGGCACGCCCCAGAGCGTGCGCCTCGAGCAGCTGCAGTTCTCCCTCGGCGAGGGGCCGTGCCTGCTCGCCCACGCGACACGCGCGCCCGTGCTCGTCCCGGACCTCGCGGAGATGGCCGGAGGGTTGTGGCCGGGCTATGCGCGCGCTGCCGCCGCCGAGGGGGTGCTCGCCGTCTTCGCCTTCCCGCTCCAGATCGGCGCAGTCCGGCTGGGTGCCCTCGACGTCTACCGCGACCGGGTGGGCAGCCTCTCGGCCCGCGCGCTCTCGCAGGCGCTCACCTTCGCGACGCTCGCCGTCGAGGCCCTGCTCGACGCCAGCACGACGTCCGCCGGCACAGCCTCGCTCGTCGACGACGGCCGCGCCGTGCCCTTCGAGGTCTACCAGGCGCAGGGCATGGTCATGGCGCAGCTCGGGGTGGGCGGTGTGGAGGCGATGGCGCGGCTGCGGGCACGGGCCTTCGCGGAGGGGCGCAGCCTCTCCGACGTCGCCGACGACGTGCTGCGACGTAGGCTCGTGCTGGAGAAGGACGACCCGTGACCGACGGCCTGATCCCTGGTACCAGGAGATCGACACGATCCGCCGACGATCGACCCCGACGAAACGGATGACACGCATGGCCTCCATCTCCTCCGAGCGGCTGGCGGCGGTCTTCGTCGAGTGCGCCGACACGCTGGTCGACCACTTCGACGTCATCGAGTTCCTGCAGCAGGTGACCGCCCGCACCTCCGAGCTGGTCGACGCGCGTGCCGCGGGTCTGCTGCTGGCCGACCCCCAGGGGCGGCTGCAGATGATGGCGGCCTCCGACGAGCGCGCCGAGATGATCGAGCTCTTCCAGGCCCAGGCGGTGGAGGGCCCCTGCCAGGACGCCTTCCGGCAGGGCACCGCCGTCGTCAACGTCGACCTGCGGGTGGCCGCGGGGCTGTGGCCGCAGTTCGCTCCCCGCGCCGTCGCGGCGGGCTACCGCTCGGTGCACGCCTTCCCCATGCGGCTGCGTGACCAGACCGTCGGTGCCCTCAACCTCTTCGGCGACGAGACCGGTCGCCTCGACCCGGACGACGCCGTCATGGTCCAGGCGCTCGCGGACGTCGCGACGATCGGGTTGATGCAGGAGCGGGCGCTGCGCCGCAGCGAGATGCTCGCCGAGCAGCTGCAGTCGGCCCTCAACAGCCGGATCGTCGTCGAGCAGGCCAAGGGGGCGATCGCGCACATCCAGGGCCTGACCCCCGACGAGGCCTTCGCGCGCATCCGCACCTACTGCCGCTCGCGGGGGCTGCGGATCGGCGAGGTCGCGCTGGCGATCACCACCGACCCGGGCCGCGTCCCCGAGCTCACCCAGCCCCCGCCCCCGCAGCCCTAGCGGCGCACCCGGAGGGGTTTGCCGGCCCGGGACCCGGGCACTGGGCGTGGCAGCGTCCGCGCCGCGGACCCGTGCTCCAGGAGGACTGCCCATGTCGACGGCCCTGATCGTGACCCTCATCGTCGTGCTGCTGGTGGTGGTCGCCGCCGTCGTGGTGGGCCTGGTGCTGCAGCAGCGGGCGCAGCGCCGCCGGACGCAGGCCGCCGAGGCCGGTGCGTTGCGCACGCAGGCCGCCCAGGTCGCGGCACAGCAGCCCGAGCAGGCGGCGCGCGCGCAGGAGAGCGAGGCGGCCGCGGCCGAGGCCCGCGCCGAGGCCGAGCGGCTCGAGGCCCACGCCCGCGAGCAGCGCACGGCGTACGAGCAGACGCAGGCCCAGCAGGAGGACGTCGTCCGTGAGGCCGACCGGCTCGACCCCGACGTCGACCACCGCTCCACCGACTACACGCCGAGCGACCCGCTGACCGCGCAGTCGGGCCACGCCGACGTCGACGACGAGCACCGGCACACCGGCTCGTCGACGTCCGGGCAGCCCGAGGTGGCGCCGACCGACCCGCACGACCCCGACTTCGTGCGCGGCGACGAGCCCCCGCGCTAGGGGACCTCCCGCCGGTGCCCACGGCTGCCGGAGAATGGCCGCCGTGGACCTGATGACCCTCGGCAACGCCGCGCTGGTGCTCGGCTTCGTGCTCGTCGGCGGTGTCTTCGCCGGCACCGAGATCGCGCTGATCTCGCTGCGGCCCAGCCAGGTGGACAACCTGGCGGGTCGCGGGGGGCGCGCCGAGCGCACGGCCCGTGTCGCCCGCGACCCCAACCGCTTCCTCTCCGCCGTGCAGATCGGCGTGACCGTGGCGGGCTTCTTCTCCGCCGCCTTCGGCGCCTCCTCCCTCGCCCCCGACTTCGTGCCCGTCCTCGAGGGGATCGGCGTGTCGAGCGGCCTGGCCCCGACCGTCGCCCTCGTCTCGCTGACCCTCGTCGTCGCCTTCTTCTCGCTGGTCCTGGGCGAGCTGGTGCCCAAGCGGCTGGCGCTGCAGCGCTCCGAGACGGTCTCGTTGCTGGTCGCCCCGCTGGTCGACCGCTTCGCGACGCTGATGCGCCCGGTCATCTGGCTGCTCTCCAAGTCGACCAACCTGGTGCTCCGCGCGCTGGGCCAGGATCCCCACGCGGTCGCCGACGAGGTGACCGAGGAGGAGCTGCGAACCCAGATCGCCGGGCTGCAGGGCCTCCCGGAGCAGGAGCGCGAGATCCTGGACGACGTCTTCGAGGCCGGCGACCGGATCATCCGCGAGGTGATGACGCCCCGGCCGAAGGTCACGGTGCTGCGGGCGGGGCAGAGCGTCGGCGAGGTCACGGCGACGGTCCAGGAGCACGCCTACTCGCGCTACCCCGTGGTCGGCGACGGCGTCGACGACACCCGCGGCTACCTGCACGTGCGTGACCTGCTCGGCGCACGCGAGGACGCGCTGATCGACGACCTGCTGCGCGACCTCCCCGGCGTCCCGTCGACCAACCGGGTGCTGCCCACGATGTCGCACCTGCGGGCCGTCGGCGCGCACCTGGCCGTCGTCGTCGACGAGCACGGCGGCTTCGAGGGCATCGTCACCCTCGAGGACCTCGTCGAGGAGCTCGTCGGCGACATCCAGGACGAGTACGACGCCCCGGCCGCCGAGGTCGTGATCCAGGCCGGTGACGCCCGGCTCGTCGACGCGGCGATCACGCTGGAGGACTTCCACGAGCACACCGGCGTCGCGCTCGAGGACGGCCGCTACGAGACCGTCGCGGGCTTCGTGACCGACCGGCTCGGCCGGCTCCCCGCGCGGGGCGACGTGGTGCCGCTCGAGGGCGACGAGCTCGTCGTCACCGCCATGGACGGACGCCGCGTGGCCCAGGTCGCGCTGCGACCCACCCATGCTCCGGAGGCGGCCGCACCCGAGCCGACGGGGTGAGCAACCGGCCCGCGCCGCCACAAGCGTGGAGGGGCGAGGCGACGCGGGCCGTACCTTCCCCGCGCACCACCATCCCCGTCGTCGGCGGGGCGCAAACCTTTGCAGCCCGTCGCCCCGGTGGGACCTCGGTCGCGGGCGTGAAGTCGCGTGGTGAGGCTCAGCGACGCGGCGGGCGCGGCAGGAAGAAGGCGACCCGCCGCTGGTAGTCCTGGTAGGCCGGTCGCTCGCCCATCCGGTCCTCGGTGCGCTTGGCGCCGGTCGCGTAGACCAGGAAGTAGGACATCGCGACCGGTGCCGGGAGCGTCCACACGGCGGGCGCGGACGCCGCCGAGGCGAGCCACGCGCCGTCCCAGACGACGGAGTCGCCGAAGTAGTTGGGGTGCCGCGACCAGCCCCACAGCCCGGTGTCGAGCACGTCGGGCGCGTCCTCGCCCCGCTCCTTCGCTGCCTGCTTGCGGGCCATGAAGTCGGCCTTCTGCCGGTCGGCGGCGGCCTCGACCACCGCTCCCGCGACCATCACGGCAAGCCCCGCGGGCAGCAGCCAGCGACGCGGGGAGCGGGGGAGGGTCGACGCGGCCGCGACCTGGATCGGGGCCGAGACCAGCAGCTGGGCCAGCGCCTGGGTGAGGAAGACCTTCGACACGACGACCGGCGCGGAGTCGCCCTCGAGGAACTCGGTGTAGCGCTCGTCCTCCTGGTCGCTGCTGCGCAGCCGGCCCACCATGAGGGTGGTGAGCCGCGTGGCCCACGCCGTCGTCGCGCCGGCCAGGGCCCAGCGGCGTCCGGCGTGGCCGTTGCCCACGACGGCGCCGGTGAGGGCGACCGCGGCGAGACCGGGACCCCAGACGCCGTCGGCGTAGTCGCGGCGGCCGGTGCGCAGCGCGAGCGCCGCGGTGCCCGCCTGCAGCGCCGTCACCGCGATCGCGGAGGCGGCGCTCACGCGCCGCAGGTTCCTGAGGTCGACGTCCATGGGGTCAGGGGTGCCCACCGGGGCCCGATCGATCCGCGGGCGCGGTGGCGCATGTGTCGCGTCCGCCGGGTTAACACGGCTGCCGACAGCAGGTGGTAGGAGAGCGAGAGGAGCCCTGGTGGAGCGCACGGACGTGAGCAGGTCGTTGGAGTTCGCCGGGCTGCGGATCGAGTACGACGACCGGGTGCTGGAGCCCCGGCCGTGGACCGAGCTGCAGTCGAGGTGGGCGGCGGAGCTGGCCGCGGACGCCCCGCGCGGCCCGGTGCTGGAGCTGTGCTCCGGTGCCGGCCACATCGGCCTCGGCGTCGCGGCGCTGAGCGGTCGCGACCTGGTCTGCGTCGACGTCGACCCGGCCGCCTCCGAGCTGACCGCGCGCAACGCCCGCGCCGCCGGCCTCGGCGACCGCGTCGAGGTCCGGCTGACCGAGCTGCAGCGGGCGCTGCGCGGGTGCGAGGTCTTCACCGTCGTGGTCGCGGACCCCCCGTGGGTGCCCAGCGCCCGCGTCGCCGACTTCACCGAGGACCCGCCGCTGGCCATCGACGGCGGCGACGACGGGCTCGCGCTGGCGCGGGCCTGCGTCACCGCCTCGCTGGGTCACCTGTCACGGGGAGGGCCGCTGCTGCTGCAGCTCGGCACCGAGGCGCAGGCCGACGAGATCGTCCGGTGGGCCGCCGCCGACGGGTGGTACGCCGACGGGCTGCGGCACGGCGCGGGCGGCGTCGTGCTGCTGCTGCGTCACCCCTGAGGAGGCGACCGGTCGGCGTCGCGGGAGCGGAGCAGCTTGTGCGTGCCGTCGCACCACGGGGCGCGGCTGCTGGCACCGCACCGGCACACCGCCGAGACCGGGCGCGTGCTGCGGTGACGCACGCCGTCGGCGTCCTCGACCTCGACCTCGCCCGTGACGAGGACGGGACCGTCGGCGCACACGCGCAGCACCGGGGGTCGCGGGCCGCTCACGCCGCCACCGCCTCCCAGCGGCGCAGCAGGTCGCTCGCGGTCCGCGCCTCGAGGTCGAGGCAGGTCCAGGCGCCGAGCAGCACGTCGTCGCGCAGCCGCGGCTCCTCCCGGACGAGCCGGCCGCAGATGTCGCGCAGCGCCACCTGCTCGTGGGCCGCGTCGGCCTCGACGTGCTCGTCGTAGTAGCCGGCCATCGACTCGGGCATCCCGACGCGCCGCAGGCCCTGGGCCAGCTGCCGCGACGGGATCGAGCTGGTGGACTCGAAGGCCGCGAAGTGGCCCAGCGCGGCGCCGCGCAGGCGGCGCTGCAGGCCGAACATGCTGACCGCGTTGTTCTGCTCCAGCACCGCGTCGGTGGCCTCGTCGACGTGGGCGCCGTAGGTGGCGTCGAGCCCGGAGTCGGCGAGACCCTGGGCGAAGAGGGCGTGGTGCAGGCGGGACGGGTCGCCGGCGCCGTACTCGTCGAGCTGCACGAGCAGCAGAGCGGCCTTGGGTCCCGCGCCGAGGCGGGGGATGGTCCAGCTGGTGGGGTCGGCCTCCTTGAGGTGGTAGAGCGATCGCTGCCGCAGCAGCTCCTCCACCTCCTGCCGGGTCGCGTGCCGTTGGACGTGGCGGGCCAGCGACGGTCCGACGTGGTCGTCGATCAGCGCGACCACCGCGTCGTCGACCTCGAGGTCGGCACGGGTCGCGACGTCCTCGAAGCGCGCGCGGAGCCGCTGCTCGAGGTCGTCCTCGAGGTCGCGGCGCAGCGGCATCAGCCGCGGCGACCACTCCCACCGGTCGTCGACGCCGTCGAAGCCGCGGTAGTGCAGCTCGTGGAGCACCCACAGCGCGAGCGGGGCGTCGGGGGCCGTCGGGTCGCCGGTGAGCGGGGCGCCGTCGAGCGGCCCGCCGAGGGCCTCCACCAGCCGGGCGGTCAGCTCTCCACGGGGACGGGGCAGATGGGTCACGTCGCAGCTCCTCCGGGTGGGGACGTCGCGGCGGCTTCACGACCAGGGGATCTCCCTGCCGGTTGGTTGCCCCGACGCCGTCGATGCATGCCTGCGTGCCACAGTGGCGACGTGACCGCCCAGGACCCCCGTGTCGTCGCGATCGTGCAGGCCGGTGGCGCCGGCGCTCGCATGGACGTCCTCTCCGCCGAGCGCGCCAAGCCGGCCCTGGCCTTCGCCGGCTCCTACCAGCTGATCGACTTCCCGCTCTCCAACCTCGTCAACTCCGGCATCGACGACGTGTGTCTCTCGGTGCAGTACCAGGCCGAGTCGCTGCAGGAGCAGGTGCGCAACGGCCGTCCGTGGGACCTCGACCGCACCCGTGGCGGGCTCCGCCTGCTGGTGCCGCGGCAGGGCACCGGCTCCCTCGACGAGGAGGGCTTCGCCCAGGGCAACGCCGACGAGCTCTACCGGCTGCGCGACGACCTGCGCCGCAGCGGCGCCTCCACCGTGCTGGTGATGAGCGCCGACCACGTCTACCGGCTGGACTTCCGGCAGGTCCTGGCCACCCACGCCGAGAAGGACGCCGAGCTGACCGTCGTGGTGACCGACCTGGCCGACGTCACGGGTGAGGACGCCTCGGACCACGCCGTGGTCGAGCACAACCGGCTCGGTCGCGTGACCGACGTCAGCTACAAGCCCGAGCGGCCCGGCGGCACCCTGGTCGCGGCCGAGGTCTTCGCCTACCGCGTCGACGTGCTGGTGGAGGTGCTCGAGGAGCTGCACCGCGAGCTGTCGGGGGCCGACGCCGACCGCCCGGCGGGCGACTCCGGGCTCGGCGACTTCGGCGACCTGCTGGTGCCGCGCATGGTCGCGCGGGGCCGGACCTACGCCCACCGGCTCGACGGCTACTGGCGCGACCTCGGGCAGCCCCACCACTACCTCAACGCGCACCTCGAGCTGCTGGGCGAGGACCTCGGGCTCTTCGACCCGTCGTGGCCGATCCGCACCCAGCAGCCGGAGCGGCTGCCGGCGTACGTCGAGACCGGGGCGGTGCTCGCCGAGGCGCTGCTGAGCCCCGGCGCGCGTGTCGGTGGCACGGTGACCCGCAGCGTCGTCGGCCCCGACTCGGTGGTCGAGGCCGGGGCGGAGGTGGTCGAGAGCGTCCTCGGCGCCGGGGTCACGGTGCGGGCCGGGGCACGCGTGGTGCGCGCCGTCGTCGACAGCGACGCGGAGATCGGCGCCGACGCGACGGTCGGGGGCGCCGAGACCGACCTCGAGGACCCCGACGCCATCGCGATCGTCGGGCGCGACGCCCACGTGCGTCGCGACGTCGGCCCCGGCGGCCGGGTGCCGCCGGGGGGCAGCGTCTGAGTGAGCGCGGGGTCCCTCAGCCTCCCAGGGCCGCGACGAGCTCGGCCTTGGTCATCGAGCCGCGCCCGGTGATGTCGGCGGCACGCGCTCGCTCCAGCAGCTCGGCCTTCGTGGCCGACTCCAGCTCGCTGGTCGGCGCCTCGGCCGCGGGCGGGGCCTGCTCCGGGGCCTGCTCCGGGGCGGATGCGGACGCCGTCACGGTCGCGGCGCGCTTGCGCTCGCGGCGGGCCTTGCGCGCCGCCTTCTCGGCGCGCGTGGCGGCCTCCTCGGCGGCCGCGACCAGGTCGCGCACCCGACGCTCGTGCTTCTTGCGTGCCTGCTTCTGTCCCATCTCCACGATCCTCCCACTCGGCGAACTGCTCTCGGGGTGGCGTACCCGCGTGAGGGCGCTTGCTTCGGGCACACCGGCAGGGGACCGCGAGCCGCGCGGTCCGTCTCGGAGGGAGCACCCATGAGCGAGCACGAGCACGACACGCAGCACCGCGACGAGGCCGTGGCGACGGTCGCCGCCCTGGTCGAGCGGGCACGGCTGAGCATGCTGACGACCATGACGCCCGACGGCCGCCACGTCAGCCGTCCGATGGCGCTGCAGGAGGTCGAGTTCGACGGCGACCTGTGGTTCTTCTGCTACGACGACTCCGACAAGGCCCGGCAGGTGGTCGCACACCCCGAGGTCAACGTGTCCTTCTCCGACGAGAAGAACAGCTCCTGGGTCTCGCTGTCGGGGCGCGCCACGCTGGTGCACGACCGCGCGAAGGCCGAGTCGCTGTGGTCACCCGCGCTCCAGGTCTGGTTCGACGACGGGCTCGAGACCCCCGGTCTCGCGCTGCTGCGCGTCGAGGTCGACACCGCGGAGTACTGGGACGCGCCGAAGTCGAAGGTCAAGCAGCTGGTCGGCGGGCTGCGGGCCGCGGTGAGCGGCGATCCCGGGAAGTTCCCCTCGACCAACGAGACGGTCCGGCTCGACTAGCCGCCGATCCGCGGCAGCGCCCGCTCCGCCTGCGGTCCTCTCGTCGCACGCTGTGCGAGCCGCCGCACGGCGGGGGCCGCGGCGACGCGCGTGGCCAGGCGCAGCGCCGCGACACCGGCGCCCGAGCGGGGCGCGGCGAGCCGGGGGACCCCGGGCGGCAACGCCTGGGCGTCCTCCACCAGCGGGCGCATCCACCGCTCGTACCGGGCGAGCGCGCCCGCCAGGTCGGCCGGTGACTGCGAGAGGTTCGCCGCGAGCACGTAGGCCCCGGTGAGGGCGAGCGAGGCCCCGCCTCCTCCGACGGGCGTGATGCACCAGGCGGCGTCGCCCACCAGGACGACCCGCCCGCGGCTCCAGGTCGGACAGCGCACCTGCCGCAGCCAGTCGACGTACAGGTCGTCGGTGGTGTCGAAGCCGTCGAGGATGCGCGGCACCTCCCAGCCGACGCCGGCGAAGCGCTCCCGCAGCGCGTGCCGGACCTCGGTGGCGTCGAGGCCGTCGAGCTCCGGGCCGTCGCACAGGAAGTTCAGGTTGGCCCGGGTGGTGCCGACGTCGTCGGGTCGCAGGGCCGCCTGCCGCGAGCCCGGGGCGTGGAGGATCCGCCACCACCGGTCGTCGGTCGCGGTGCGCGCGATGGTGCCGTAGGCGGCGTACATCCCGAGCGTGCGCTCCTCCTGCACCTCGCCGAACACCAGCCGGCGGGTGCCGGAGCCGACGCCCTCGGCCACGACCAGCAGGTCGAAGGTCTCGTGACCGCCGTGCGCGAGCTCCACCGTGACGCGGTGGCCATCGTCGTCGACGCGCACGACGCGGTCGCCGAAGCGCCAGGTCACCGACGCGGGGCACGCGTCGGCCACGACCTGCGCCAGCGCACCGCGCAGGATCTCCAGCTCGGCCGTCGGGCCGTCGGAGCCCGCGCGGTCGTCGACGGGGAACTCCGACACGGTCCTCCCGTCCTCGTGCACGAAGCGGGTGCCGACCTCGCCCGTGTTGCGCGCCCGGACGGCGTCCTCGAGGCCCATCAGGCGCAGCACCTCACGACCGCTGGCGCGGACGTCGATGTTCTGCCCGCCCTCGCGCATCGCGGGCGCGACCTCGAGGACGGTGACCTCGCAGCCGATCTCGGCGAGCCACCACGCGGTGGCCGCGCCGGCCACGCTGCCCCCCGTCACGAGCACGCGGAGGGGGGACGAGGCGGTGGATTCCATGCGGAGGTGTGCCCCACCCGCCGCCCGGTACGCCTGGGCACTGCGCCACCCGGGGCGGTGAGTTCGTGGCGGTCACGTGGTCTGTCCGTGCATGACGACCTTCGTGCTGCTCCACGGCTCCGGTGAGGGGGGCTGGCACTGGGGTGCGGTGGTGCGGGCCCTCCGCAGGCGGGGGCACGAGGCGGTGGCGCCGGACCTGACGACCGACCGCGACGACGCCACCTGGGAGCGGTGTGCCGACGAGGCGGCCGAGGCCGTCGGGGGAGCGAGCGACGTCGTGGTCGTCGGACACTCGGCGGGCGGCCTCCTGGTGCCGCTCGTCGCGGAGCGGCTCGCGGCACGGGGTGCGGTGTACGTCGCCGGCATGGTGCCGCGGGCGGGGGAGGACGCCTACGCCTGGTTCGGCGCCCTGGGGTGGTCGGAGGCGGTGGCCGCGCAGTCGCGCCGCGACGGCGTGACCGGCAGCGCGGACCCGGCGGTCGCCTTCCACCACGACGTGCCGGCCGCGCTCACCGCAGAGGCGCAGCGCCGGGAGCGCCCCACCAGCGACGTGCTCGCCCGACGCGCGTGGCCCGAGGCGGAGGTCCTGGTGGCGCCGAGCACCTACGTCGTGACCACCGCCGACCGCTTCCTGCCGCCGCCGGTGCAGCGTCGTGCGGCCGAGCGGCTCGGCGTGCGCACCCCGCTCGAGATCGACGCGGGACACTGCCCGCACCTGAGCCGTCCCCAGGAGCTGGCCGGCCTGCTCGTGGCCGCGGCGACGTCGTCAGCGCAGTGAGCTCGCCTCGAGCACGCGGCGTACGACGGGGTGGTCGGCGGGCAGGCGGTAGCGGTCGCGGAAGACCGTCTCGACCACCTCGCGCAGGTCGAGGTCGGCGTCGACGTCGCTGCTCAGCAGCAGCAGGGCGGGGGCGTGGCCGTCGTCGTGGGGTGGCTCGTAGCCGCGCACCGGCAGCACGGTCATGCCGAGCCGCTCGTCGAAGGCGATGCGGCGCCGGCGGACCTGCTGCTCGGCGTCGTCGATGCCGGGCTCGTGGGGGTCCTCGACGTCGAGGACGACCCGCGCGTCACCGAGCTCACGGCGCAGGTCGCGGAACATGCCGCTGCCCACGCCCGCGCCGCGGCGGCCGGCGAGGAAGTAGCGCACGAAGGCCCAGCGGTGCTCGCCGATGCGTCGCAGCACGACCAGTCCGGCGGCCCGGTCCGGGCCCTCGGCGTACACCAGCACCTCGTCGTCGAAGAGGTCGTCGAAGGGCGCGCGCAGCTCGGGCGGGAAGGCGTCGCGGTAGATCTCCTCCGCGTGCGCGCGCAGCGCCGGCGCGGGGTCGCGCACCCACCTCATCGCTGCCACCTGGTCTCGCCGCCGACCACCGTGCGCAGCACCTCGATGTCCTTGATCCGGTCGGGCGCGACGGTGGTCGGGTCGTCGGAGAGCACGACGAGGTCGGCCAGCTTGCCCACCTCCAACGTGCCCTTGTCGTGCTCCTGGTGCGAGGCGTACGCCGACCCGAGCGTGTGGGCGGTGAGCGCCTCGAGCCCGGTGAGCGCCTCGCCCGGGCTGAAGGCGGCTCCCGACGCGGTCTGCTGGTTGACCAGGTCGTGGATGCCGAGCAGCGGCGCGCCCTGCACCACCGGACGGTCGGAGCTGCCGGGCACCACGATGCCGGCGTCGAGCAGCGAGCGCTGCCGGTAGGCCCACGGCACCCGGTCCGGCCCGAGGGCGCGCAGCATGCCGTCGCCGATCTCGTTGACGAATCGTCCCTGCGGCACGGGGACGACGCCGAGCGCGGCGGCGCGCGCCACCTGGTCGGGGCGGGAGACGCCGAAGTGCTCGCTGCGGTGGCGCGGGTCGTGCCGCGGACGCACGCGCTGCGCCTGCTCGTAGGCGTCGAGCACCACGTCGATCGCGGCGTCGCCGATCGCGTGCGTGGCCACGCGCCAACCGGCGACGTGGGCGCCGACGATGCGGGCCGTGAGCGCCTCGGCGTCGGCCTGGAGGTAGCCGGCCTCCTCCGGGAGGTCGCAGAAGGGCCGTGACATGGCCGCGGTGTGACCGATCAGCGAGCCGTCGGAGAAGACCTTGACGGGGCCGAGGCGCAGCCAGTCGTCGCCGAAGCCGGTGCGGAGGCCGAGGTCGAGACCGAGCGCGGGGGCGTGGTCGAGGCCGACGACGTCGTGGAGCACGTCGGAGGTCACCATCAGCTCCACGCGCAGCGGCAGCCTGCCCTGCTCGCGGGCGCGCAGGTAGGCCTCCACCTCGACCGGGCTCTTGCCGATCCAGCCGCCCCCGACCCCGGCCTCGACGACGCTGGTCAGGCCCTCGGCGAGGTACTGGCGCCCGGCCCGCTCGATCGCGTCGACCAGGGTGTCGACGGGGTAGGGCAGCACCAGGGGCGCGACCAGGCTCTGCGCGGTCTCCTGCAGCAGACCCGTGGGGCGACCGGTCGCGTCGGTGACGACCAGCCCACCGTCGACGTCGACGGGCCGCTCGGCGAGCCCCAGCTCCTCGAGCACCGCCGAGCTCACCACGCACATGTGGCCCGAGGTGTGCTTGACCCAGACCTTGCGACCCCCCGAGACCCGGTCGAGGCCCTCACGGGTCGGATGACCGCCGGTCTTGTTGTCGTCGTAGCCCGAGCCCACCAGCCACGCGTCGTCGTCGAGGTCGGCGGCGCCCGCCGCGAGCGCGGCGTACAGCGCGTCGAGGCTGTCGACGCGGCAGTCGACCTCGGCGAGCGCGAGCCCGTGCCACGCCATGTGGTTGTGCGCGTCGTGGAAGCCGGGGACCACCGTGGCGCCGCCGAGGTCGACGACCTCGCGCGCGGGGACCTCCTCGGTCGCGACGATGCGGCCGCCGAGCACCGCGAGCGCGGTGGCCGGGGCGCCCAGGGTGACGAAGCGGGCGTTGGTCAGCAGCAGGTCGGCGCGCAGGGTCATCGGAGCAGCTCCTTGGCGACGCGCTCGGAGGCGGTGCGGGGCAGGTCGTCGCGGAAGTCCCAGTAGCGCGGCACCTTGAAGGGCGCCAGCCGCTCGGCACACCAGGCGCGCAGCTCCTCCTCGCCGACGTCGCCGACCACGAACGCCTTGACCTCCTCGCCGCGCACCTCGTCGGGCACGCCGAGCACGGCGGCCAGGCGCACCGCGGGGTGGCTGGTCAGCACGGCCTCGACCTCCTGGGCCGCGACGTTCTCCCCGCTGCGGCGGATCATGTCCTTCTTGCGCCCGACGAGGTAGACCCGACCGTGCTCGTCGAGCCGGGCCAGGTCGCCGGTCGCGAACCAGCCGTCGTCGAAGGGGCTGGGCAGGCCGTCGTACCCCTGCATCATGCCGGGGCCGCGCAGCTGCAGCTCACCGTCGACCACCCGCACCTCGCGGTGGGGCGCGGGCGAGCCGAGGCAGCCGCTGCCGACCAGCTCGTCGTGGTCGTCCTCGTCGACGCGGATGTCGGCGCCGGTCTCGGTCATGCCGAAGCACTCGTACCACGGCGCCCCCCAGCGCTCCTCCAGCTCCGCGTGCAGCGCGGGCGGGATCGCCGAGCACTGCACGCGGCGCACGCGGTGGTCGCGGTCGGCGGGGTCGGGCGGCTGCCGCAGCAGCAGGGTCGGCATCGCGGCCAGGCAGTAGAAGTAGGTGACCCCGTGCTCGCGCACCTTCGACCAGAAGGTCGAGGGGTGGAAGCCGTCGAGGACGACGAGGTGGGCACCGGCGGTGAGGGCCGCCGCGACGTTCCACTGCGGGTCGACGTAGGTGAAGGCCTGCGCGGTGAGCATCACGTCGTCGGCGCCGAGGTGGGGGAAGCCGTCGACCAGGCTGTCGGCGAGCGTCGTCCAGTAGCGGTGGGGGAGCAGGCAGCCCTTGGGGGCGCCGGTGGTGCCGGAGGTGAACTGGACGTTGACGACGCGCTCGGCGTCGGGCTCCGGCAGGTCGCGCGGCGCACGCGGCACGAGGGCGTCGACGTCGTACGACGGCACGTGGGCGACCTCGGCGAGCAGCGGCAGGTGGGTGCCGTCGCTCACCACGGCGACGGCGCGGCTCGCGTCGACCAGGTGGGCGGTGTCGACGGTGCGGTAGCGCGGGTTGACCGGCACCAGGGCCGCCCCGAGCTTGGCCAGCGCGAGCCACAGCAGCGGGAGCTCCGGGCGGTTGGCCAGCATCACCGCGACCCGGTCGCCCTCGCGGACGCCGAGCGCCTGCAGCGCGCCGGCCAGCCCGGTCGACTCGGCGTCGACCTCGGCGAAGCTCAGCGTGCGCCCGGACCCGTCGTCGAGGTCGAAGGTCCACGCCGGTCGGTCGGGCCAGGTCGTGGCGGCGTGCCGCAGCCTGGAGACGAGGTCGGTCATCGGGTGAAGGCCTCGCGGGGCGCCTCGCCCTCACCGGAGAGGCTGGTCAGCAGGGCGTGGTCGACCTCGGCCGCCATGGCCGACTCGATCTCGGCCTCCACCGAGCGGTCGATCACGCGCTTGGCGAGGCTGGTGGAGAGCGGCGGTCGTGCGGCGACGCGGCGGGCCAGGTCCATCGCGGCGTCCACGTGCTCACCGGCGGGGACGACGCGGTTGACCAGGCCGAGCTCCGCGGCGCGGGCGGCGCCGAAGCGCTCGCCCAGGACCAGCAGCTCCTTGGCGCGCATGGGCCCGACCACGCGGGGGAGCAGGCTGCTGATGCCCCCCGTGACGCTGAGTCCGACGCCCACCTCGGGGAAGCCGAGCTGGGCGGTCTCGTCGGCGACCACCAGGTCGCAGCACAGCGCGAACTCGCAGCCGGCGCCCAGGGCGTAGCCGTGCACCGCGCCCACGACGATGCCGGGGAACGAGCGGACCCGCCGCGTGACCTCCTGCAGCCGGTGCAACCGGGTGCGCGTCTGCAGCGGCGTCTCCGCCGGCGGGGGCTCCTTGAGGTCGTGGCCCGCGCAGAAGGCGCGCCCCCGGCCCGAGAGCACGATCACCGTGGCCTCCGCGGTGGCCCGGTCCAGGGCGCCCAGCAGCTGCTCGACGAGGTCGGCGGAGACGGCGTTGAGGCGGTCGGGCCGGTTGAGCTCGAGGTGGGCGATGCCGTCGCGGCAGGAGTACTCGACGTCCATGCCCGCACTCTATCGATCGATCGATAGGCTGTCGTCGTGGACACCGCCGATCGCGTGCAGCAGGCCGCCGTCCGGCTCTTCGCCGAGCGTGGCTTCCACGGCGTCGGCATCCGCGACCTGGCGCAGGAGGCAGGTCTCTCCTCGGCCTCGCTCTACCACTACATGGGCACCAAGCAGGACCTGCTGGCCTCGGTGATGCGCGCCAGCCTCGAGCACCTGCTCCAGGCGGGGCAGGAGGCGGTCGCGTCGGCCGAGGACCCGCCGGGACAGCTGGCGGCCCTGGTGCGCCTGCACGTGCGCGAGCACGCCGACCGGCGGCTGCAGACCCTCGTCGTCGACGGCGAGCTGCGCGCGCTGGTGGAGCCGCAGCGCGGCGTGGTGGTGGCGCTGCGCGACCGCTACGAGGCGCTCTGGGCCGAGGTCGTCGACCGCGGCACCGCCGCCGGCGACTTCCGCACGCCCGACCCGGCGCTCGCCCGACTCGCCCTGCTGGAGATGTGCACCGGCGTCGCGCGGTGGTACGCCGCCGACGGCCGCGTCGGTCTCGAGGAGCTCACCCAACGCTACGAGGAGCTGGCCCTGAGGATGCTCGGCGCGCACCCCTGACCTCCCCGGCGGACCCGACGGACCCGTTGCCCGGACCGGTGCCAGGTCTGTGCCTAGGATGCGTCGAAGCGATCGGGGGCTGAGGATGACGCACGACCAGGCGAGCACGGACTTCGAGGACTACCGCGCCCAGCAGCGGCAGCAGGTACCGCCGGTGGTGTACCTGCCGGTCGTCGACGGGAGCGACAGCGCCTTCTACGAGGTGGAGATGCGGCCCACGAAGGACGGCCGCGTCGCGCTCCTCGCCTACACGGCGATGGACCGGCTGTCCGACTGCTGCGGCCCCCACCAGCCGTGGGTGCTCTACCCCACCGACCGGCTCGAGGAGCTGGGTCAGAGCCAGCCCTACGACGTCATCTTCCTCGACATGCCGATCCCCGAGGAGCTGCGCCGCACCGCGGAGGACGTCGTGGAGGAGGACCCGGGGGACGACCCGGGGGACGACCGGCGGGACGACGCCGGGACGGGCGTCGGCGACGCGGGACGGGAGCGCCCGTGAGCGGCTTCGAGGTCAACTACGAGGCGTCGCAGCGGATGACGCGCGACCACCGCGGCATCGCGGAGGACATCGAGGGCCTCGCCGACTCGATGGCCACCGACCTCGACGGGGGCGAGGGCTCGGAGTTCATCCTCAACGGCCTGGCCTCCCTCGCGACGGCCGCAGGCGAGGTGGCGACGGTCAACCGCGCCGCCGCAGCGATCCTGGTCGACATGGTCGACCTGGTGCAGGGCGTCGACGGCGAGGCCGAGGGGGACTTCCGCGAGCTCGAGGCCACGGTGGAGTGATGGCGGGCATCGAGACCGACATGCCGGGCAGCCCGGCCGCCGTGCACGCGGTGGCCGACTGGCTCGGCCGGCTGTCGACGCAGGCCAACACCGCGGCGATCGAGACCCGTCGCATCACCCAGCAGAGCTGGCAGGCCTGGAACGGCGAGAGCGGCAACGCCTACCGCGACTTCAACCGCGACCTCGACAAGGCGACCCGCGAGGTCAAGGACCGGGCCGACGACGCCGAGGACAAGGTGCGCTCCTACGCGCAGCAGCTGAACTGGCGCCAGGAGGACATGGCCGGGCACCGCGACCGCGCCCGCGAGGGCGGTCTGAGCGTGGTGGGCACGGTGATCAGCACGCCGCCCACCCCGGTCTCGCCCGGCGACCTGGCGGCGGGGAGCACCCAGGCCGAGGCCGACGACTGGGAGCGCCGCAACGACGCCTTCGAGGCGGCCAACGACAAGGTCGAGCTCTACAACGAGCTGCTGGAGGACGTCCGCGGCACCTTCGAGCGGCTCGACACCTGGGTGGAGGAGAACCTCGTCACCCTGGAGCAGGAGCTCTCCTCGCCCTTCACCATCACCGCGCTCTCCGGCGCGATCGTCGGCTACGGGCTCGGCCTGCCGCAGAGCAAGTTCGAGTCGCGGTCGCGCGACCTCCGCACGGCCGCGATGCAGCGTGCCGAGGAGATGGCCCGCAAGCGGTCGGGCAACCCGGCGGTGCGCGGCGGCAGCAAGCCGCCCCGTCAGGCGGCCATCGACAAGGCGACCCGGCCAGGCACCCGGGCCGCCCGGCTGCTCGGCCTCGCCGACGACGCCGGCCGGGTGGGCAAGTTCCTGGCCCGCGGCAACGTCGTGGCCGCCGTGGTCCTCGGCGGCATCGAGATCGCCAACGGCAAGTCGCCCTCGAGCGTGGCCGTCGAGACGGGCGCCAGCCTGCTCGCCGGTGCCGCCGTCGCCGGTCTCGTCACGGCGGGCGTGATCACCGCCCCCGCCTGGGGCACCGTGGCGATCGCCGTCGGCGTCGGTGCCGCCGCGGCCGCGGGCGCCGGCTGGGCCTACGAGTCGCTGGTGCCCCAGGCGACCCGCGAGAAGATCGACGAGGGCATCAAGGACGCCTGGGACGCCACCGGCGGCAAGGTGGTCGACGGCATCGGCGACGCGTGGAACAGCGTCTTCGGATGAGCCCCGAGCCCGTGACCCTGCGGCGACCGGTGCCCGGGCCGGCGTCGTCCGGGGCGACCCCGTGGTGGGTAGGTGCCGGCGGGGGCCTGGTGCTGCTGGGACTCGGACTCGCCTGTGCCGTCGGTGGTCTCCCGACCTGGGCCTGGCTGCTGGTGTCGGTGGGGGCCCTGGCGACCGCTTGGTGCGCCGACACCGCGGTGCGGCTCCGCGCGCGCCGTGGGGTGCTGCACGTCCGACCGCGCGCAGGCGGGCTCGAGGTGCCGGGCACGCCGTTGCCTCGGGGGCTCGAGGTGCTCGCCGCCGTGGTCCTGACCGTCGCGCTCGTGGCGGCGCTGCTCGCCCAGGTCGACGACGGGAGCGGCAGCGCGCCCAGCACGCTGACCGCGCTGCCCACGGTGGGCCTGGGGGTGCTCGCCCTGGTCGCCTTCTGGCGCACGGTCTCCGTGGTGGCACGCCGACGCCGCACGGCGACGGTGCGGCTCGACGCCGACGCCGTGGAGGTGAGCGGCCCCGGCGGGCACGAGCGCTTCGCGTGGAGCGACCTGACCGGGGTCGCGCAGGGTCCGCTGCGCCTGCTCGGGCACGCGGGCACCTCGGTGCCGCTGCCCGAGCGGGAGCTGGCCTCCGACCCCGCGCTGGTGGCCCGCCTGCTCGGCCACTACGTCGACCGCCCCCGCGACCGGCGCGAGCTCGGCGACGGCCGCGCCGCCGAGCGGGTGCGCGACGACGGGCTGGCGCCCGGGGAGTCCCGGCAGGGTCGCTGAGCGGCGTACCTCAGTGGCCGCGGGCCTCGGCCAGCTGACGCAGGGCCTTGGGACCGATCCCGTGCAGGCCCGCGAGCTCCCCCAGGTCCGCGGGCAGGTCGGCGAGCGTCCGGTAGCCCGCGTCGATCAGTGCGCCCGTGGCCGGGCGGCCGATCCGGACGTCGTCGAAGGTCGGTCCGTGGTCGTCGGGGGTGGTGCGGTGGTCGGTCACGGCCGGCTCCTGTCGGTGCTCTGGTCGCCGTCCTCGGATCGGGGACGGCGCCGGGGCAGACCTCGCGAGCCGGCGGGATCCATCGGTGGCCGCCTCGTCGGTCGAGGTCGGGCCACCGCGCAGGGGTGCTGCCATGCTGGGTCATGCCCTCGAGCAGACGCACGCACGACGCTCGCCTGCCGGATCGCATGCTGGCTGCGGTGACGACGCACCACGGCGGGCTCGACGCCATCGAGGTGCGCCGCGTCACCCTGCCGCGGCCCGGACCCGGCGAGGTGCTCGTGAAGGTGCTCGCCGCGGGGTGCAACAACACCGACCTCTGGACCCGTGAGGGCAGCTACGGCTCCGGTCCGGACGCGAAGGCCGGCTGGCTCGGGCCGCTGGACTTCCCGCGCATCCAGGGGGGTGACGTCGTGGGCACCGTCGTCGCGGTGGGTGAGGCGGGGGCGAGCGGGCTCGTGGGGACGAAGGTGCTGGTGGACCCCGCGCTCTACGACGGCGACGGACCTGACGCGCGCTCCGTCGACGTGCTCGGCAGCGAGCGTGACGGCGGCTTCGCCGAGTACGTCGTCGCGCCGCTCGCGCGGGTGCACGACGTCGACGCGTCCCCGCTGGGCGACGCGCAGCTGGCGGCGCTGCCGATCGCCGACGGCACCGCGCTGGGGATGCTCGAGCGGGGTGGTGTCGCAGAGGGGCACGACGTCGTCATCACCGGGGCCTCCGGCGGGGTGGGTCTGGCCGCCGTGCAGCTGGCCGGCGCCCGCGGCGCTCGGGTCGTGGCGGTGTGCTCGGGGAGCAAGGCCGACGCGGTCCGCGAGGCCGGCGCCGACGTCGTCGTCGACCGGACCCGCGGGAGTGTCGTCACCGACCTCGCGCGCGCCGCCCCCGAGGGCTACGACGTGGTCGTCGACGTGGTCGCCGGCCCGACCCTCCAGGACGGGCTGCACCTCCTGCGTCCCGGAGGACGGTGGGTCGTGGCCGGGGCGCTGGACGGCTGGGAGGTCCGGCTCGACGTACGCCGCCTCTACCTCGCCAACATCGCGCTGGTGGGGTCGACGATGCACTCACCGCGCGTCTTCGACCTCCTGGTCGACCTCGCACGCGACGGCGGCGTCCGCCCCGTCGTCGCCGAGACCTTCGCGCTGGCCGATGTCGCCGAGGCGCAGCACGTCCTGGCCCAGCGGGCCCACGTGGGCAAGATCGTGGTGGTCCCCTGACTCCGACAGCTCGCGACGTCTGCGTCGAGGCCTGCTCGACGACCTGGTCGCGGGCGGCCGGACACGAGCCGCCGCCACCCGTGGCGCGGCCCGTCGCGTGTGCGAGATTGGGTCCGTGGCGATGGAGCTGGACCGGTCCGTCAGGTGGCGCGACCGCAGCGTCGCGTGGTCGAGCATCGGCTCGGGTCCGCCGGTCGTCTTCTGCCACGGCACGCCGTGGTCCTCGGTCCTGTGGGCGCCGTACGCCGAGGCGCTGAGCTCCGAGTTCACGGTCTACCTGTGGGACATGCCCGGCTACGGCCGGTCGTCGAAGGACGAGCGCCACGCGGTCGACCTCGGCACCCAGGGCGAGCTGCTGCGCGACCTGCTGGATCTCTGGGGGCTGGCGTCGCCCCACGTGGTCGCGCACGACATCGGGGGAGCAGTCGCCCTGCGGGCCCACCTGCTCCACGGAGCGTCGTTCGCGTCCCTCGCGCTGGTCGACGTGGTGGCGCTGCGACCGTGGGGATCCGACTTCTTCCGCCTGGTCTCAGAGCAGGCCCACGTCTTCGCCGCACAGCCACCTCACGTCCACCGCGGCGCCCTCGAGGCCTACATCGCCGGCGCCAGCCATCGTGGGCTCGGCCGCGCCGACCTCGACGCGCTGACGGCCCCGTGGCTCTCCGCGGAGGGCCAGGCGGCCTTCTACCGGCAGGTCGCGGCCGCCGACGAGCGCTTCACCGACGAGGTGCAGGACCGGTACGCCGAGCTGGACCTCCCGGTCGCGGTCATCTGGGGACGCGAGGACACCTGGATCCCCGTCGACCGTGCCGAGCGGCTGGCCGAGGTGGTGCCCGGCGCCCAGCTGGTGGTCGTCGACGACGCGGGGCACCTGATCCACCTCGACGCCCCGGTGCAGCTCGCCACCGCGCTGCACCGCTGGCTCACCGACGTCCGCTGAGCCCACCGGCAGGGGAGCGCCGCCGGGCGCGCTCCCCGGATCCGGGTGCCGTCCGCCGACGGTGCACCGCCGGGTCGCAGGTGGTCGACGAAGGCGGGCGACGAGGGTCCGGCTGGTCGAGGAGGCGCGCAGCGAGCTCCGGGTGGTCGAGGAAGGCGCGCAGCGCCTGTCTCGAGACCCCCCGGGCCCTCCTAGGTTCGTCGGTGGAACTGGACCTGGCCGTCGGCGCTGATCCGGTGCTCGACGCCGGGGTCGTGGAGCCGTCGGTGGTGCTGCCCGCAGAGCAGCCGGCCGGTGGTCGTGTCGGTGCGGCCGCCGTGCTGCCAGGACACGTCGTGGTGCGCCTGGCACATCGAGGCCGGCACGTCGCAGTGCTCGGCGCTGCAGTGGGTCTGCGCGGCGTACAACGCGAGCCGCTGCTCCTTGGTGTGCAGGCGCTTCGCGCGGCCCTGGTCGAGCACCACCGAGCGCCCGTCGAGCACCATCGGGAGCACCCGGTGCCGGCAGGCCAGCCGCCGGGCCTCCGCGGCGGAGATGCGGGCGCCGGTGTCGAGCGTGGCGACCCCAGCACGGTCGAGCTGGTCGACGAGGTCCGCCATCGTCATCGTGACGATCACGGTCGCGTCGCCGCCCCCGGTCTGGGGCAGGTCGCGGGCGCAGGTGCGCTCGACCAGCTCGCAGAAGGCCTCGCCGCGGCGCACGGGCAGAGGTCGGGTGTCGCGCTCGGCGGGCTCGGCAGACACGTCGCAGGTGTCGGCGGACGCCTGGCGCAGCGGCGACACGATCGCCTGCAGCTGCTTGCGGAGCATGTGGCCGTGGAGCCGGGGGAGGCGGAAGCGGCCGTGCACGACACCTTGGTGGTCCTCGTGCATCTCGAGCGTGACCCTGCGAGCAGCGCGTGCCTCCTCGGCCTCGAGGAGCCGGCCCTCGTAGGCGTCGGCGTGCTCGGGGCAGACCACGGAGTAGATCCGGCGGGCGAGCAGCTCGAGGGCCTTGGCGTCGTGGGAGCCGGAGAGGTCGACCAGGTGCTGCTCCGCGCGTCGCCGTTGGTCGTGATCGACGGCGAGCTCGCCTGTCGTGGGGAGCAGCTTGAGTCCCCGCACGATCGCGCGGGCCTGCTCGACCCGCACCGTCCCCGCCCGGAGACCGGCTCCGACGAGGGGGTGGTGCTCGTCGAGGTCCTCGGCGAGGGTCAGGTCGGCCTTCGCCGAGGCTCTCGTCTGTCGAGTCACGCGTGCGTTCCAGTCGGCGGCACTGCGGTCACCGGGGTCGATCGCGGTGTCGTCGCGATCGGCTGCCAGCAGCACCTCGAGCCGGATCGCCTCGAGCTGGGCCTGGGCGGTGGCGAGGCTGGTCAACGCGTGCTGCTTCTCCTCGGGACTCATCGCCCACACCGGCACCGCCGACTCCCGCAGCCCTGCCAGGCGCGCGAGCAAGCGGTCGGTGAAGTCAGCCACCGGATGGCCCTGGGCCACCACCTCGCCGTCTCCACCGACCTGCTCCGTCATGGGTCCATCCAAGCCGTGAGGTACGACAGTCCAGGCCTCTGAGCTGGGCTTTCGCTCAACATGCGGACAGCGAATTGTCTCCTCGCCCGGGCTGGCGGTCACGGCCCGACGCGAGGTGCGTTCGGGTCCACCCGAGACCCCAGGTGATCACGTGCAGCGCTGCCCCGGCTCCTGCCGGTGTCGTCTCGTGGTCGGCGCTCCCTCTTCCCGGTGGACAGCGGGCGAGCGAGCGGTCCACCATGTCGCGTCGCGACGACGGAGTGCGTCGCAGGATCGGGGACCAGGACATGACACCGGAAGACCAGGTCAAGGACTTCCGCGAGCGGCTCGAGTCGTCTCTCGACCACTACCGCAGGCTCCTGCGTGACTGTCTCGACGGCCTGACCGAGGAGGAGGCGCGGCGCTCGTTGGTGCCTTCCAAGACCACCTTGCTCGGCTTGGTCAAGCATGTGACCTACGTCGAGAAGTTCTACTTCGAGCACTCCGTCACCGGCCGCCCGCTCGGGGAGATCGGGGTCGCGACCACGCCGGACCGCTCGTTCGTGCTCACCAAGAAGGACACCATCGAGACCGTCCAGCAGGACCACCGCGACGCGTGCGAGGAGTCACGACGGATCGCCGCCGAGCTCGAGCTCGACGACATCGTCACCGGACGCGCCGCGCAGCCGGTGCTCACCCTCTACCTGCGCACGCTGCACGACGTGATCCACCACTGCGGTCACGCCGACATCCTCCGCGAGCAGATCCTCGCGGCGAGATGACCCCGGCCCAGGTCATGCCCGGTGGTGCGCTCGAAGCGGCGTCCACGACGCCTCTCATCGCGGCAGCTGCGGAGTCGGCTCGGATGACGGTGGTGACGCGCAACGTCCGACACTTCGAACCACCCGGAGTGCCAGTCCTCGATCCCTGGGCCACGCCGACGACCGACACGTGACGCGACGCTGACGACCGGGCACTGACATCCGAGGCTGCTGCGAGGTCCGACGCTCCGCGGATCAGCGAGACCTGCCCGGCCCACGTGATGGGCTGCGTGGTCTGGGGTCGAGGCCGAGCGGATCCACGTCGACCACGGCCGACCGGCACCAGCGCCGCGATCGCCCCGGACCCCGCGAGCCGCTGGCGGGATGCTTGCCGGGCAGGTACACGCTCGTGGTTGCCACGAGGTCCCGGTCAGCCCGGCTCCGACGCCCTCCGAGCCCGCGACGTCGTGAACGACGCGGTGTCACGCGTGCTGCTCCGGACGACTGTCGAGCTCGAACCGTTCAGTTGAGCCGCGAGTACTGCACCGACAGGGCGGTGGCCACGCTGAGCCACACGGCGTACGGCGCCAGGGCCACACCCGCCCAGGGCAGCGAGCGACCGACGAGTGCCACCAGCACCCAGGTGAGGACCGCCGCGAGGGCGAGCGCGACGGTGGCGGCGCCGATCCGGTGCGGGACGTAGAAGAGCCACGCCCAGGCCAGCGCGGCGACCACGGAGGTCGCCAGCACGAGCGTCGCGGGCCACACGCCGGTCGACGCGGCGGAGCGGGTGAACCACACGCCCACCCCCAGCAGTGCCAGGAAGTTGAGCGGCCACACGACCCCGAAGACCACGTCCGGCGGCTGGAACGACGGCTTCGCGAGCCCGGCGTACCAACCCGGGTCGTGCGCCGTCCAGACGCTCGACAGAGCGGCGTACAGCAACACCACCGCGACCCACGCGATCGTGGCCGACCACCCGCCGGGGCCGGGCGCGGTCATGCGCGGGCCGCGGCCAGCCGCGCGCGGAGCAGGTCGCCGAGCCGCGCGACCGAGCCCTCCATCGCGTCGAGCTCGGCGCTGTCGACCAGCG